>JAAZDX010000062.1 GCA_012512605.1 Bacillota bacterium | reverse complement strand
ATCCCAATCAGCGACATATGCAGGGTCCGTGGGATCGGCGTGGCCGTCAGGGTTAACACGTCCACATTTTTCTTCAATTCTTTGAGGCGTTCCTTATGGGTGACGCCAAATTTCTGTTCTTCATCAACGATCAGTAAACCCAGATCCTTGAAGGCCACGTCCTTGGATAAGAGACGATGGGTCCCGATCACCAGATCAAGCGTCCCGTTTTTAAACCCTTTCACCACTCTTTCCTGCTCTGCGGGGGACTGAAAACGGCTTAACAGTCCGATATTAACCGGATAACCACTAAACCGCTGGATAAAGGTTTGGAAATGCTGTTGCGCCAGGATGGTCGTGGGGACCAGGACCGCCACCTGTTTTCCGTCGGTAACCGCTTTGAACGCCGCCCGCATTGCCACCTCGGTCTTGCCGTAACCCACATCCCCGCAGAGGAGCCGGTCCATGGGGCGGTCCGATTCCATATCCTTTTTAATCTCATGGATCGCCCGCAATTGGTCGGGAGTCTCCTCATAGATGAACGCTTCATCAAACTCTTTCTGCCAAACGGTATCGGGGGGATAGGCGTAGCCTTTTGCCATAAAGCGGTCGGCATATAGTTTAAGTAACTTATCAGCCATTTCTTTAATGGATTCTTGCACGCGGTTTTTAACTTTCTGCCAATCGCTCCCACCCAGCCGGTTGATCCGGGGTGGACTATCTTCAAGACCAATATATTTTTGGACCATCCCCACTTGATCCGTGGGAACATACAGACGATCGGCATCGGCATATTCAATCTCCAAATATTCACGGCTGGCACCACCAATCTCCAGTTTATTGATGCCAAGATATTTCCCGATGCCGTGGTTGATGTGTACGACATAATCCCCGACCTGTAATTCCCCGAGATCGGTAAGTTTCAGTCCTTCTTTACCAAAACGAACCTTCCCTTTTTTCGGACGGCGTTTGCGGCCATAAAGTTCCGTTTCAGTTAAAAGCAGCAGCTTATCAGAGGGGAGTTCGACCCCTTCCTCCAGGGAAAGGGGGGCCAAATAGATCTGTCCCGGAACCAATGCCCCGTCGCCCGGCCAGTCATTGGTCAAAAGGTCTTCCGCTCTTAACGCTTCAGCCAAGCTACGCCGCCGTTCCTCGCCAGGGATCCCCAACACAACGGTCCACCTTTTTCCCACGCGTTTCTTTAAATCCTGAATTAGCTTTTTAAATTGACCAGCATAGTCGGGAGCAATCCGCATTGGAAAACTAAGAACGGAATCGACTTTGCTCCCTTTCAAGGTCCGGTTGATGGTGGACAGATGAAGCTTCGCCCGGGCCCCCAAGCTCGCTTGGATCTCATTTCCCGAGAGATATATACGGGTCTCCTCCGGAAGAATGAGCCCCCGTTCGAGGAAACCCCCGATGATCCGGGAGTTTTCTTCCTCTAGGGTCCGCAAATACTCACTGCCCCGCACCGGTTCGTGCAGGACCAAAAGGGCGTCCGGCAGATAAGACCAGAAGGGAACGAGCTCGTCGTGGACCAACGGCAAAAAACGGTCCATCCCGGGAAAGATCAGTCCGTTCTCGATCTTCTCCAGTAACTCGGCAAAACGTTTTTGTAGAAAGGCCGCCCCTTCTTGGGGGTTTTTATTGCCCTCCAATTTACTTAGGCGTTCACTCTGACGCTGAACAAAGGCTTCAATAGCACGGCGGCCCGTTTGGAACTGTTCCGCAGTCCATAATCCTTCCCGTACGGGCAGGATCGTGATCGTTTCCAGTTTATCCACGGATTTTTGGGTCTCGGGATTGAAGGTACGGATCGAGTCGACCTCATCCCCGAAAAATTCAATCCGCAAAGGATCGGGTTGATCTAAGGGGTAAAGATCAATAATATCGCCGCGCACACTAAATTCACCGGGGGCTTCCACCTTTGGCACCCGCTCGTAACCAACCGTTACAAGTTTCCGAAGTAAGTTGTCCCATCCCACTTTTTCGCCGATGGTCACCCGGGTCATGAACGTCGCCAACTTTTGCGGGGGTAATACCTTCCTGACCAAAGCCGGCCACGAAGTGATCACGATCGGTTTCGCACTGGTCAAAAGCTTGTTGAGCACAAAAAGACGTTGTCCGGCTACTTCTTTTTCGTAGGCTTCTTCGTGGGCTAAAAGATCGTAGGCGGGAAAGTGCAAACACCTCTCGGTGCCGACCAGCACTGCTAGGTCTGCGCTTAAGTGTTCCGCCGCCGACGCTGTGCTGGTCACGATCAACATCTTTTGGTCCAGCTCTTGCCAAAGGGTGGCCAGCAGGAACAGACTGGGCGTCCCGCGGACCCCCTGCCCCAAAACCGTCCCTGTTCCCGATTGTACGGCGGTAAAGAGCTTTTTGGTTTCAGTCCAAGCGCGAAGTGGTTCGATTAATTGGTTGAACAAGCAATGACCCCCTAAACAATAAAGAAAACACGAAAACACAACCAAGCGGAAAGAAGGGGCGTAGCACCCAACTTTCTTGGCCGTGCTATATTATGACGCAACATTTGAACTACCGACACCTGCTGTCATAAAAGCATATGGCGCGGTGTGATGTAATATTCTATTCAGTAGGTACCGGACCATTGTATTTACTCATTGATTTTTCGATTCCTTCTTCACACCAGCAGATGATGGCCTGGGCGGCCCAGCGGGTGATTACCGGCAGAAGTGCTTGTTCTTCCACTGTAAAGCAGCCCAAAACATGATCAACCATCCCCTCCTGGTCGGCAGGGCGGCCAATCCCCACCCGCAACCGGGGGAAATCGGCGCCGACGACGGCGATCACCGACGACAACCCATTATGCCCACCCGAACTTCCCCGCGGCTTCAAGCGGATCTTCCCAAAAGGCAGGGCCGTATCATCAGATATTATTATTACCCGCTCCCGCGGGAAGTGATACTGATCCAAGAAAATCTTTACCGCCTCGCCGCTGCGGTTCATATAGGTTAATGGCTTGACAAGATAAAGGCGGCGCTCATCATCGGCGACCACCGCTTTGCTATACAACTTGCTTTTTTGCCAGCGAACCCGGTAGCTCCGGGCTAATTGCTCCAATACCAAAAACCCGGCATTGTGCCGGGTTAGCTGGTATTGTTTGCCGGGGTTCCCCAAACCGACAATGAGAAATTCCTTCATTCCCTTGTCCCCCAGGATTATTCCTCTTCTTGCTCGGGCTCGGCATTTTCTTCCTCTGCCGCCTCTTCCTCCTCCGGAGCTGCTTCTGCCCGCGGCGCATGGGCCAGCACAATCGGTTCGCTCGCTGCCGTTACAAATTCAACCCCCGCCGGAGGCTCTAGCTCCCCAACGGTGACACTGTTATTCATCGTTAGCCCGGAGATATCAACCTCGATCTTCGCCGGAATATCCGCCGGCAGACAAGATACTTCCACTTCATAAAGGACGGTATCAATGATCGAGCCGTCGTTAACTCTCTGGTCTTCGCCAACCAGAGCTACCGGTACCTTGACAACGACCTTCTGTTTCATCGAAACCTGGTAAAAATCCACATGCAATGGGGTTCCTTTGACCGGATCATACTGGATCTCTTTAACCAAAACCGGTACTTCTTCTTTTTTTGTTTTTCCCTTTTTCACTTGAAGCGTGATCAGTTGATTAATTCCCTTAGTGTTAAAATACTTTTGGGCTTCACGCACATTTAGGCTCAGGTTAGCCTGGTTTTCTCCGTATAAGACCGCCGGCAGCAACCCTTCGCGCCGGAGGCGATGGGCGGCTCCTTTCCCGGTTCCTTCACGGATGGTCGCCGTAAGCACTAAATCCATGACTATCTACCTCCATATTGCTATCATCTCGCGCCTGTATTAGCCATAAACATTTAATAATTATATCATTAGATCTAATCTAGGGCAAATCATTCGCCAATTTTCAGCACCCCTGTTTTACTCGGCAACCATCCCTCCTTAAATGCTTTCGCTTTTAAGATTATTCCCGCTTTTAAACGAAGCGTATCTTGAAAACGCAATCCTTTTTCCGTCGGTTCTTCCCCGTCGGTGGAGTAGTAAATGCTCACCCCCGAAGTTGGGCAGTTGATCTGAATGTGGAAAATATCTTCATCAGCTACGTATTCCACTTGAAAAGCCACCGGTGCCACCCGCGAGCTCTGGCTGGCCCGGGCGATGGTCATACTATGGGCGGGAACGTCCCTGGTGATGGTGGATCCGGCACCGACCAGCGCCCCCTCACCCACGGTAAGCGGAGCAACCAAGCTTGTGTTACTTCCAATAAATGCGCCGTTTTCGATGACCGTAGGCCATTTCCGCACCCCGTCATAATTGCAGGTAATCGTTCCCGCACCGATGTTAACCCCCGAACCAATGGTGGTATCGCCAATGTAGCTAAGGTGGGGTACCTTACTTTTTTCACCAACCGTTGAATTCTTCATCTCCACGAAACCGCCGACCTTCGCCCCATCGGCCACGCGCGTTCCCGGCCGCAGATATGTATAGGGGCCGATCTCCACCTCCCGGCCCAACGTGACGTTGGTTAAATTACTAAAAGTAACATGGGAGCCTTCCCCCACCGCTGAAGAGATAATTTGGGTAAAAGGCCCAATCTGACAGTTGGGCCCAATTTGGGTCTCGCCCCATAAAAGCACGCCCGGGTAAAGCGTAGTGTCCCGACCGATCTGTACGCGGGGGTCAATATATGTGGTCGCCGGGTCAATCACCGTCACCCCCGAGGCCATAATCCGGTTTAAGATCTGCCGCCGCATTGTTGCCTCGGTTTGGGCCAGCGCGATCCGGTCATTCGGGCCCATAATCTCTTCCGGACGGTCGCTTTTTACTGTCGTCAAAGTCTTCCCGTTAACCGCGTGCATGGCAATAACATCAGTTAAGTAGTACTCACCCTGCGCATTTTGCGGTTTTAATACGGCCAAAGCAGTGCGCAGCTGGGGCAGGGAAAAACAATAAATACCCGTATTAACTTCACGAATCATTTTTTCGTCAACCGATGCGTCCTTTTCTTCAACAATTCCCGTTAACCAACCTTCCGGGGAACGGACGATCCGCCCATAGCCGGTTGGATCCTGTAACTCAGCCGTCAAGACGGTTGCCGCCGCACCGGTCCTGCGGTGGGCATCAACCAACGCCTGCAAACTTTGGGCCGAAATAAAAGGAGTGTCACCGTAAAGGACCAGAAGATCGCCATCAAACTCCGCCAAATGGGCACAGGCTTTTTTTACGGCATCGCCCGTTCCCAACTGTTCTTTCTGCCAAACATACTCGGCCTGGTCGCCTAAGGCCGTAATTACCTGCTCTCCTTTATAACCAACCACAACCATGGGCGGCAGCGGGGACAATTTCACGGCTTCCCAGAGCACATACTGGACCATCGGCACACCGCAGATGGGGAAAAGAACCTTCGGCTGCTCCGATTTCATCCTTGTTCCCTTGCCCGCGGCCAAAATAACAACTTTCAGTTCAGACACATTGTTTCCCCCTTAAATATTGGAAGCCAACTATATTTTAGACAACTAAAGATAAAAAAACTCCGCCGATGCAGAGTTCTCCAAGGGACTTAAATAAAATGGCTGGGGCGGCTGGATTCGAACCAACGCATGCGGGAGTCAAAGTCCCGTGCCTTACCGCTTGGCGACGCCCCAATCAGCAAAGATTATTATAACAAATAGATCTGGGATTTGTCAACAGCCAAAACTTTCCCCATTGCTTATTCGGCTTTTTCGTATTCTTCTAAGATGGCGTTCTGAATCAATTGTCGGGCGTCCGCATTAATCGGGTGGGCGATATCTTTAAACTCTCCCGTTGGCGGCTTGCGGCTGGGCATCGCCACAAACAGGCCATTTTGCCCTTCGATCACCCTAATTTCCCGCACAACAAAGGCATCGTCGAACGTTATGGAAGCAATCGCTTTCATCTTACTTCCATTATCAATTTTTTTCAGCCGTATATCTGTGATGTTCATATTTTCACCTCTTTTTGGAAATAAAGTCAGCGCATAATTGTTTCGACTAAAGATCGGGAAATCCTGCCAATCCTAAACATTTGGTAAAAAAGATGAAAATTATTCTTTACCAACCGCCGACTTTATCCCTTACCGAGCAACCCACGGGCGAGAGCGAGATCACTTGGTTTATCCACATCCACTCCAATCTCAGGATATAAAGAGCGGATCCCCGCCCCTTTCACGTTCAAGATTACCGCAACCCGCGCTTCAATCTCTTCGATTCTTAACTGCCCGGCGATGAGCTTCAACATAAACATAAAGCCTAGCAAACGACAGAGCTTAACTGGGTGTTTCCGTAGGGCGATGGCCTGTTCAATCCGGTCCCGACAATCAACAAGAATCTGCGGGCGGATTAACATGATATTACCACCGGTAACAACGCCCTCTTTTAGGCGGACATATGTTCGTTTGGTGGACGGATATTTCTGCAGAACCGCTGCTTTCGGCACAAAAGAATAATAAACGTCCGCCGGTCGCCGCCGGCAGCTGTCAAGAAAGTCACGGATCGCCTCTTTCGTAATGAATGGAATGTCTGAAGCAACGACTAAAACATGGTCACCAGGATTCGTCTGTTGGACCGCCCGGACCAGGCTATCGATCATGCTTTCACCAGGGGCGACAATTTTAACTTTCGCCCACTTCTCCGGCACGATAATACCCGGGGGAATCACCACCAGGATCCGTTCGATCTCTTCCATTCCGTCCAGGACTTCGATAATATATTCAACCATCGGACGGTTGTTGATCCGGATCCCAGCTTCATAAGGGGTTGGATCTAGGTTTTTTAGTGATCCGGTATTCCGCCCGCCGCCGAGTACAATTGCCTCCACAATACTCACCCCTAGGATCCTTCTTTCGGTGCGTTGGGTTTTTCCAACCGGATAACCTGCATCATGCTGTTCTCCGCATTTTCGATGTGTTCCTGGGCTAATCTCCGGGCCAGTTCCGGATCGCGGGCCGAAATCGCATCAACAATTTCCCGGTGTTCTTCAAGCGCACTTTTCATTCTTCCGGGAAAGGAGAGCGAGGTCTGGCGAAAGCGCTGAATCTGTTCCCTTAAATTATTGATGATCTGGCCTAAACGTTCGTTCCGACTGGCTTGGTACAAAATTTGGTGAAAACCCGTATCCACCTCAACCATTCCCTTAAGATCAGCATGACCGATTAGTTCCGACGACTTGACCAGTTGCCGCTGGAGCTCCTCCAATTCCTGGTCGGTAATCCGTTCCGCCGCTAGTGCCGCCGCCAATCCCTCCAAGGCACCCCGGATCTCAAAGACTTCCACCACATCTTTCATGGAGAAACTAGCCACATAAGCCCCTTTACGGGGAACCATCAACACGAGCCCTTCCAGCTCCAGTTTGCGGATGGCCTCTCGGATCGGAGTCCGGCTAACCCCTAACTCCTCTGCCAATTGAATCTCCATCAAACGCTCCCCGGGAGCTAATTGTCCCTTGATAATGGCTTCGCGCAGGGTTTCAAAGACCAGTTCCCGCAGGGGTTTATAGCTATCAAGTTTAATCGGAACCAAGGGTTCTCTTCCCATCTAATCCCCCCTTCATGCTTGCTCGTTTACTTCAAGACCTGAGGCTTTTAGTAAGCCGTTATAGGTCCACCATCCCTTACGCCGCAGGGTAGTAGTAACTTGCACCTGTTTCCTTCGTGTCCACTCGGTACCGAACACAAAAAGGGTCGGGCCGCTTCCGGACATCCGCACCGGCAATCCCAAGTTGATCAGCCAATTCATTACCCCTTTTAGCTCGGGGTAAAGTCTGAAAGTCACCTCTTCTAAACGGTTCCCCCAATACCGTGGAATCGCCCGATAATCACCGCGCCGGATCAGGGTGGTAATTCTCTCCACCTCCGGATGGTAGTCAGCCGCCGCCAAAGAAAGGTTTTTGTAGATTTGCGCGGTACTAACGTTGAAAGGTGGCTTGGCAAGAAAAATTGGCAGCGGAGGGAGGGGCGGCAGATCGGTCAATCGTTCCCCGATTCCAGTCGCTAAAACCGTACCCCCCCGCAGACAAAAAGGGATGTCAGCGCCCAGCGTCGCCCCGATCTTTTCCAGATCCGACCGGGCGAAACCCAGCCCCCATAGGTGATTCAACCCAACCAGGGTGGCGGCGGCATCGGCACTTCCGCCCCCCAATCCCGCCCCCACCGGGATTCTTTTTTGGAGTAAGATCCGGGCCCCCGTCGCCAAACCCGCATGGGCCAGCAGTTTTTTTGCGGTGCGGATAATGATGTTCCGGTCGTCGACCGGCAGCCGCTGCCCTTCGCTTTCCAGAGAAAGCGTTGATGCCGGGATAAACACCAGTTCATCATGGAGATCGATCGATTGCAGGACCATTTCAACTTCATGATATCCATCTGGACGGCGACCAATTACATCCAAAACCAGATTGACTTTGGCAAAGGCTTTGATCTTCACTTTACTCATCATTTTTTCCATTGGCCATCACTGCTAAAAAACCTTCTTGTTTTTCGCTTCGGGTCTTAACT
>JAAZDX010000061.1 GCA_012512605.1 Bacillota bacterium | reverse complement strand
GGATCGGAGGCCAAAAACTTACGGGCGTGGTCCAAATAAAACTGGAGATACTTGACGGCCACCGTCCCTAAGGGCACGATCCGTTCTTTCGACCCTTTCCCCACACATCTAATGTAACCTTCGTTCAAGTTAACATCGGAAATTTTCAGCGAAACCAGTTCGGTCACGCGTAAACCGGTCGCATATAAAACTTCTAACATTGAACGGTCTCTGATTCCGGCCGGGGTTTTTAAGTCTGGCTGCTCCAGGAGTTCTACCACTTTTTCCACCGAAAGCACCCGTGGTAATTTTTTTTCTTGTTTCGGCGCGTCTAAATTGATGGTTGGGTCCCGCTGGATAATCTGCTCACGGACGAGAAAATGGTAGAAAGCCTTGATCGCCGCCAGCGAACGGGAGATGGTTGAAGCAGCCCGTCCTTTGGCTTGTAAATGAAGCAAGTAACCACCGACGGTTGCTTGGGTGGTTTCAGTGAGCGTAATTCCCTTTTTTTCACTCAGATAGTCAAGATACTGACGTAGATCCCTCCCGTAAGATTCTAGGGTGTTAGGAGCTAATCCTCGTTCCACCGCAATATAGTTGTTAAATGCTTCCAAGTAGTCCTGCAAATTTGGTCAACCCCTTACCCATAACGTTGTCGTCTATTTCCTTGTCTTTCATTGTCTTTCATTTAATTTTCGACACCCTATATTGAAATCCTTTTTTCATTTTACGAGAAAGATTTCCAACGGGTGCAGGCTTTAGAATAGTTTGGCCACCCAATAAACTAACATGGGAGAAACAAAACCCTCGATCAATCCGGAAACGGCCAGGAGCACCATGGCCAGCCCACTGATCCCCAGGCCTTGAAATAAATCGGCAGAAACAGGCCGGTTCACCTGACCAAAACGGCTTTTTAGTAAAGCGCCGGCCAGATCGATATTGGCCACTCCGGCAATCATCAAGGCGGGAATAATGAGGGCATAGTGGGGAAAGACCGAAGTTACTGTAAAGAGGAAGCCTTTACCGGCCAGCTGTTGAAGGATGAAGCCAATCGTGAAACCAAGGATATACCCTTTAGCAAAGAGTAAGAACAGGATCAAGGGAACACCGATGACGCTGATCCCCAACAAGATGAAGAAGAAAACAGTCTTTAAATGATTAAAGATGGCCTCGCCCGCTAAAGCCGCATCGGTCACCGGCGCGGCCTCCTGTTTCATTCCTTGGAAAAAAAACTGAATATACTGGAGCAGCTCGGTTTTCTGTCCGTAATCCAAATTTTGGGCGGAGAGAGTACCGAAGACAATCCCCATCGTAAACAACAAACCGACTAAGATAAAGAGAAAGAGCCGCTCTTCGATGTAGAAACCAATTGCCCTTCGCCACCTCTTCGGAAACAACGAAACCACCTCCTTGTCCCTGTCCCTAAATAATATGATTGAAAAGGAGATGGTATGCCCTTTACTCCTCATCCCGCCGGTCGGATCTTAGACGCAAGAGTCGTAAGATCTGTTTTAAGAAGTCCATGAAACCGGGCTAACAAAAAGGCTGTTACTGTCTTCCCATCCTGGATCCGGCCATCCGCAATCCGCGCAAAGACCTCGGTCACGGGAAGGCGCAGACAATTGATGAACTCCTCCGCATCGGGATGGGCCGCTCCCGTTGATGGATCCTGACAAACATATAAATGGATCACTTCATTGGTGAATCCGGGTGTGGTAGCCACCGTCCCGACTTTAATAAATTCACCACCCACCAAACCCGTCTCTTCACTCAGCTCCCGGATGGCGCAAGCCAAAGTTGACTCGCCGGGATCAAGTTTCCCCGCGGGAATCTCCAGGGTAACACGGCCCAACGGATAACGGAACTGTTTGACTAAAAGGGTTTCGCCACCAGTAAAAAAGGGAATCACTGCCGACGCCCCCGGATGGTTAATCCATTCGCGCACTGCCTCATTCCCGTCGGGCAGCTCGACCCGGGTCCGTCGCACTTTCAAGAGCGTACCATCGAAGATCAATTCCTCATCGCGCTTTTTTTCGACTAAATCCATTCGTCTCACCTATCTTCGTTATCTTCTTCACTACCCCGCCAAAGAGGGAGCGTTTGGACCCCATCGCTAAGATAGACCGCGGCTAAAACTCCGGCGCCAGCCGCTGCCTCAAAAAACGCCGGGTCTTCCCGCACAGACCGGCCCATCGTTTTGACCTGTAGATCGTAGGCGGCCATTAAGGCTTCAACCGCTGGGATCTCCACCTCGTAAAGATAATGTTTGCTGACACCGCTTTCCCGGAATTGACGGGCCAAAACCCGCCTTTTATCTTCATCCCACCGCGGTAACCCCAGCGCCACCGGGGTCGTAGTCAGTTCCCCTAAGACCGTTTGACCGTGGTGGCTCAGGCCCCAGTGACGCGGCCGCGGGTCGGCAAAACTGATCCGGGGAATGGCAATGGGGTAACCACCCAGTTTCGCCACGGCTTCCAGAATATACGCTTGTTCAATCCCGGAAAAACCATACTTCGTTCCGGTCCCAACGATCCCCGGCCCCATGGCGATGATGATTAAATCGGCCGCCGCTACCGTCTTGGCGGCCACCAAACCGGAATAAACGTTAACTGTCTCCAGATCCCCGCCAAAAGCATGACCAGCGGTGATCGTTTGGGCTAAAAGCCCATGGGCTTTTAATTGGCGGACCAGATTACTGAGGCTTAAGGGTAAAGCTGCCCCGTCGGTCATAATATAAACGACCCGCCGACCGGGGGAAATGGCATGAAAGGCCAGCACCGCCGGGGCGATCATACTGTGTAGCGTCCCAACAACCACCGGCGTGCCCATCAGAGAAGTGAAGCCTTTGATCCGTTCGTGCAAAACCGATCCTTCTTCTTCGACGACCGCCACCGCCACTTGCCAAGGGGTATAACGCAGTTTCATAATATGCCCCGGCGGCGTATACACCCTCTCTTGCCGTCCCTCAATGCCTTGAACAAAATGATAACCGCCGGTCCCCAAATTCAAGTCGACCGCGGTCGTATTTAACCAAACCCGGTCCCCAACCCGGGCCGCACCGGTCAACTGCGGATAGGCAATGGCTTTTGCTTCAACCCCGCCAACCGACACGGTCAGCTCCTGGTAGGTTGGGAGATCCCGGGTAATCCGCACCACAGTTCCTGGCTTGCTACTAAACATCTTTCCACCTTCATTCTTCGGCCTTTTATGGTGCTTTCCTGCCGATTACAACTTAATATTGTATTTTCCCCCTTCTACCCACCAAACACTCCCCCGCCGTTACGATTTAGTGGCGAAGGCAAACAAGAGCCGTACAGATCATTCGAACAACCAGTATGCACTCGGCAATCGCCGTCGCCCCGCGGTGACCGAGAATAGCTTTTTCCACACCCCGATAGTTACCTTGCAACCGGAGACAAAAAAGGAGGCCTAGGCGTTTTTGTTTACGCCTCGGCCTTCTTTTCATTCCATCCTTTATGGATTTATTTATTCTGATCGCTTGTGTCCCGTCCCCGACTCAGCTTCTTATTACCGCCGCGGATTCTTCAGTTCCGCCTGCGCAGCAGCCAACCGGGCAATCGGCACTCTAAACGGCGAACAGGAAACATAGTCCATACCAATGTTGTGACAGAACTCGACCGAGCTCGGATCGCCACCGTGTTCGCCGCAGATCCCGATTTTTAAGTTAGGCTTGGTTGCCCGACCCTTGGTCAATCCGATCTCGAGAAGCTGTCCGACACCCTCTTGGTCTAATTTTTGGAAGACGTCGTCTTTTAAGATCTTCTCGTCAACATAGGTCGGGAGGAACCGTCCAGCGTCATCCCGGCTGTAACCAAAGGCCATCTGGGTCATGTCGTTAGTCCCGAAGGAGAAGAAGTCGGCATACTCCGCGATTTGGTCGGCGATTAGGGCCGCCCGCGGCAGTTCGATCATGGTCCCAATCAGGTACTCTAATTTAACGCCTTCTTTTGCCATGACTTCCTCGGCGACCTTTTCACAGTACGCGCGGATGATTTGCAGTTCACCAGTGGTGCCGACCAACGGAATCATCACTTCCGGAACAACCGTCTGCCCTTTCTTGGCGAGAGCACAGGCGGCTTCAAAGATCGCCTGAACTTGAGTCGCAAAGATCTCAGGGTAGATGACACCGAGACGACAACCACGGAAGCCGAGCATCGGGTTGAACTCGCTCAGGGAATTGACTTTTTCGACTACTTTCTCGACGGAAATTCCCATCTCTTTGGCCATTTCTTCCTGGCCTTTCCGGTCATGGGGAAGGAACTCATGTAACGGCGGATCAAGCAGACGAATGGTCACCGGCAGATCCTTCATGGTCTCGAAGATCCCCATAAAATCGGCTTTCTGGTAGGGCAGGATTTTGCTGAGCGCTTTCTTCCGGGCCTCCACGTCCTCAGCAAGGATCATCTCGCGGACAGCCTTAATCCGCTCGGGCTCAGGTCCAAAGAACATGTGCTCCGTCCGGCACAGGCCAATTCCTTGTGCGCCAAAATCCCGGGCCACTTGCGCATCATGGGGCGAATCCGCATTCGTTCGTACTTGTAAGGTTCGGACCTCATCGGCCCATGCCATTAAAGTCTCAAAGCTACCGGCAATCTCCGGTTCAACCAAGGGAGCTTGCCCAAGAATAACATCACCGGTGGAGCCGTTTAGGGTCATCCAATCGCCTTCATTAAAGACATGCCCATTGATGGTCACCTTCTTGCTGGCTTCGTCAACTACGGCCTCGCCACAGCCGGCAACACAACATTTACCCATTCCCCGCGCCACAACCGCCGCGTGGGAGGTCATGCCGCCACGGGAGGTTAGGATCCCTTGGGCCACATGCATACCACTGATATCTTCCGGCGAGGTTTCCGTTCGCACCAGGATCACTTTATGACCCTGTTCATGCCATTTCTCGGCATCTTCCGCGGTGAACACCACTTGACCGACGGCCGCACCGGGGCTGGCCGGTAAACCTTTACCCACCGTGGTAACCGTTGCCTTTGGATCGATCATGGGGTGTAGGAGTTGATCCAGCTGTTCCGGTTCGACTCTCAGCAGCGCAGTCTTCTGATCGATCAAGCCCTCTTCGACCATATCAACGGCGATCTTAATCGCCGCCTGGCCCGTCCGCTTGCCGCTTCTGGTTTGCAGCATATATAATTTACGGTCTTGAATGGTAAACTCGATATCTTGCATATCCTTATAGTGTTCTTCCAGCTTCTTGCGGAGATCCATCAGCTGCTGGTAACACTCGGGCATATACTCCTCCAAGGAAGGATACTTTTCTTTTCTCTCCGCTTCGGAGATGCCATTGTCTTTTGCCCATTGTTGCGAAGCAGCTAAACTGATCTCTTGGGGA
Organism: Bacillota bacterium; assembly: GCA_012512605.1. GTDB lineage: Bacteria > Bacillota > UBA4882 > UBA10575 > UBA10575 > Capillibacterium. The sequence continues at coordinate 3,296 of JAAZDX010000061.1, read as the reverse complement.
GTTCTGATCCCAGCAACTACGTCTTCGCCCTGGGCGTTAATGAGGAATTCACCATAGAAGACGTTTTCCCCCGTCGACGGGTTTCGCGTAAAAGCAACCCCGGTCGCCGAATTATCACCCATATTCCCGAAAACCATGGCCTGTACGTTAACGGCCGTACCCCATTCCTCCGGAATCTTGTGCAGTTTCCGGTAGGTGATCGCCCGCGGGTTCATCCAGGATGAGAAGACCGCGTTGATCGCACCACGCAATTGTTCCCAGGGATCATTGGGGAATTCCCGGTCCAAATTGGCTTTAATCCAAGCTTTGTACTGCGCAACCAGGTCTTTCAGATCTTCTGCGGTTAATTCGTTATCAAGCTCGACGCCCTTCTCTTTTTTCTTCTGCTCAAGAATGGCCTCGAAATTACTGTGGTCGGCACCAAGCACCACGTTGCTGTACATCTGGATAAAGCGGCGGTAACTATCCCAGGCAAACCGCTGGTTCCCAGAACTCTTGATCAGTCCTTCAACCGTCTCATCGTTCAAGCCCAGATTCAAGATGGTATCCATCATCCCCGGCATCGACACCCGGGCACCGGAACGCACCGAGACGAGCAAGGGATTGTTCAGATCGCCAAAGCCCATCCCCATGGCCGTTTCAACTTTTTTCATATTCTCCCGAATCTCATCTTCCAGTCCAGCAGGCCACTGTCTATTGTTCTCATAATAGGCGGTACATACCTCGGTCGTAATGGTGAAACCAGCGGGTACGGGAATACCCAGATTAGTCATTTCGGCTAAGTTGGCCCCTTTTCCGCCGAGGAGATTTCTCATTTCAGCCGTACCGTCGGCTTGACCGCTTCCAAAAAAATAGACATTCTTCGACATACTACTCCTCCATTCTTATGTATGAATTAACCATGAAATTCATGGTAGTTGGCCTCCATTCAGTAGTCCTATTTTCCCCTTTTTCCCGGTCACAATCCCTGATTCATAAATTTGTCGTTTTGTCCGTTTTGGGGATATAATCTCGCCTGCTTGTCCCGGTGAAAGGGCGGACAAACAGTGCGCTGTGAGGTCCATTTAGTAATATACTGTATTCTCCGGAAAAAGTCTAGTCTTTTGCTAACTTCTCTCCATTTTGTAATAATACGGCTTCCACCGTATTCTTCATTAACATGGCAATCGTCATCGGACCAACACCACCAGGTACCGGCGTAATTGCCCCCGCCACCGGTGCAACCGATGAAAACTCCACATCACCCACGACTTTCCCGGAATCCAGGCGGTTCATTCCCACATCAATCACTACTGCACCGGGTTTGACCATTGTCCCGTCGATCAAGCCGGCCTTCCCCACCGCCACCACCAGAATATCGGCGCGCCGGGTCACCGCGGCCAGGTCTTTGGTCCGCGAGTGGCAGACGGTTACGGTACCATGTTCTTGTAACAAAAGGTGGAAGACGGGCTTACCCACAATATTGCTCCGCCCAACAACCACACATTCCCGGCCTTTTACCTCAACACCGCTGGCTTTGATCAGCTCCATAATTCCCGCCGGTGTACACGGCCGAATTCCCGCTTCCCCCCGGAGCAAACGGCCTAGATTGCCCGGATGAAAACCATCCACATCTATTTCCGGCTTAATCCGGTCCGTTACTTCTTTCTCCCGGAGCGGTGCGGGCAGAGGCAGCTGAACTAAGATCCCATGCACCTCTTGATCCGCATTCAACCGGTCGATGAGTGCACCCAGTTCGGCCTGGGTTGTCGTGGCCGGTAAACGGTGTACTGCGGATTTAATCCCTAGCTCCCCACAGCTCTTTTCCTTGTTGCGCACATAAATCTGGGAAGCCGGGTCATCACCGACCAAAACCACGGCGAGTCCCGGGACGATTCCCGAAGCAGCTAGTATTGCCACTTCCCCTTTGACTTGCTGCTTGACCTTGTTCGCCAGCGCTTTTCCATCAATGATCCTGGCGCTCATAAAATCGCCTCCTTAACTTTAGAATAGTCCGACAATGCTCCCATCGGGCAGCAGGTCAACCTTCTGTGCGGCCGGCGTCTTCGGCAAGCCGGGCATGGTCAGGATATTACCAGCCAAAACAACAATAAAGCCGGCACCGGCGGAAAGTTTAAGGTCCCGCACCGTCAATTCCCACCCGTGTGGTGCCCCCTTCAGTCGCGGGTTATCGGAAAGGGACATCTGGGTCTTGGCCATACAGACCGGAAGATGGTCGAAGCCTAAAGCTTTAATCTCCGCCATCGTCTGTCGGGCTTCCTTTGTATAGGTCACCCCGTCGGCACCGTAGATCTTGGTGGCCAGAAGCGTGATCTTTTCTTCCAGCGGCGTATCACTGGCGTAGAGCGGAGAGAAACGGTTTTCCGCTGTTTGCATCGTGGCTAGTACCTGCTCCGCCAGTTCGACCCCGCCGGCCCCACCTTGGGCGACCACCGCTGAGACCGCCGCCGGCACCCCCTGTCCACGGCAATAATCCAGAACCACCGCCAGTTCTTCCGGATCGTCGGTGGGAAACTTGTTTAAAGCCACCACAACGGGTAAACCGAAAACAGCCCGTAGATTGGAAAGGTGTTTCGCCAGATTGTCCAGTCCATCCTTGACGGCGGCCGGATCCGGCTCGGCGATCCGTTCCATGGGTACACCCCCGTGACTTTTCAGCGCCCGCACAGAGGCGACCAGAACCACAACCGCCGGTTTTAGTCCGTATTTCGGCGCCACCAGATCAAAGAATTTCTCCGCCCCCAGATCGGAAGCGAAACCGCCCTCGGTCACAACATAATCAGCCAGCTTTAAGGCGAGCTTCGTCGCAAGAATACTGTTATTCCCGTGGGCAATATTGGCGAAGGGGCCACCATGAATAAAAGCCGGTTGTCCTTCTAACGTCTGCACTAAGTTTGGTTTCAATGCCTCCTTAAGGAGCACCGCCAGGGCACCAACCACGCCCAGATCCCGGGCAAAGACCGGCGCTTTCTGATAGGTATAGGCCACCAGGATCGACCCCAGGCGCTGCTTTAAATCCTCCGGATCGGTCGCCAGACAGAGAATTGCCATAATCTCCGAGGCGACCGTAATATCGAAGCCACTTTCCCGCATGATTCCGTTGCTTTTCGCCCCTAAACCCACGACAATCTGGCGCAGTTGGCGGTCGGAGATATCCAGCACCCTTTTCCATAACACCCGTATCGGATCGATCCCTAATTCATTACCCTGGTAAATATGGTTTTCAATCACCGCGGCCAACAGGTTATGGGCGGCCGTGACCGCATGGAGATCACCGGTAAAATGTAGATTAATCT
>JAAZDX010000060.1 GCA_012512605.1 Bacillota bacterium | reverse complement strand
GTTTAATTGGACGCCGCGAAGGTTAGTGCTCGTCGTCATGCTCTTCTAAACCGGAAAGGATCTGCTGCAGTTCCGCTTCCCACCAGGCTTGGTGGTCTTCAAGAACAGAAGCCTGGACTAAGGACGTTGTCCGACAGCGGGAACAGGTAATCGCGACCCTTTCTTCCCGACGGACCAGGGTGTAATGGGGCGTTTCCATCTGACAGTGGGGACAGGTATATATTTGACTCAGATTAATTTCCAAGCAAGCCACCTCCACGCCATATTATTGCCATTACAAGTTTAAAAATAAACTGTATAATGGGAGTTTTGTTCTGGAGGAGAAAAGCCATGCTCACGGAAGAGGCTTTATACTGGATTGCTTTGCATAAGACCCCCGGTATTGGGCCGAAGCGTTTTTACCGGCTGCTGGCGGCCTTTGGTACGGCCCGGGCGGTGTGGGAAGCAGAGTCGGGTGCTCTCACCAAAGTGCTCGGGGGTAAAGTCGCGGCCGGACTGGTCGCTTTTCGTCGGACCTGTTCACCACCGGCTGAAGGAGAAAGGGTGCAAAAGGCCGGGTGTCGTGTTCTCCTCGCGATTGATCCTGCTTACCCGCCCTTATTGAAGCAAATTAGCGATCCGCCTCCGGTTTTATACTATAAAGGGCAGTTTCGGCCTTTGGATCAACTGGCGGTGGCGATCGTCGGTTCCCGCCGGGCGACACCGCGCGGACTAAACACCGCTCTTACATTAGCGGCCGATCTGGCGGCCCAGGGCGTGACCGTCGTGAGCGGTTTGGCCCGGGGGATTGATTCTGCCGCCCACCGGGGGGCCTTGCAGGTGGACGGGGGACGGACGATTGCCGTCTTAGGATCGGGCCTCGACCGGGGCTACCCGCCGGAAAATGCAGGTTTACTACATGCCATCGCCGAACGGGCGGTGGTTTGCTCCGAATTTCCCCTGGGGACGCCCCCTTATGCTGCCAATTTCCCCGCCCGGAACCGGGTGATTAGTGGGCTTAGTTTAGCGGTAACCGTGGTGGAAGCAGCCACCGACAGTGGTTCTTTAATTACAGCTGATTTTGCTTTGGAACAAGGCCGGGACGTTTTTGCCGTTCCGGGTCCGATTGAACGGGAAGGTAGTAAGGGGCCCCATGGTCTAATCAAACAAGGGGCTTTTTTGGTCGAAGGGGCTAAGGACATTTTTGCCGCCTTAAACCTACCGATGTTAGCCGCCGAAGTGTCCGCTGCTTTTGAAACCGAACCGGACCCCACCTTGTCCCCAGCGGAGCAGAAAATCTGGGATCTGCTCGCGGCGGGTGAAACCCATATTGATGAACTAGTCCGCGCCAGCGGTTTACCGGTCGCCACCGTCAATTCGGCTTTAGTGATGATGGAGATGAAAAAGGTTATTTCGCAAGTGGCGGCGAAGACTTATCGCCGTAACCGTTAATATAAACCTTGGAGAAAAGGAAAGAATAGAATACACTGAATATAGGAACGAGTGAAATAAGGAGGTGCCTTGATGTCCGAGAAACTGGTGATCGTGGAATCACCGGCTAAAGCAAAAACCATCAGTAAGATACTAGGCCGAAGCTATCGGGTAAAGGCCTCCAACGGACATATTGTCGATCTACCCCGGAGTCAATTTGCCGTGGACATTAAGAATGATTTTAAACCCAAGTACATAACGATTAGAGGACGGGGCAAGGTCATTAAAGAACTCAAAGATTCGGTGAAAAAGGTCGACCAGGTTTATCTAGCGACCGACCCGGACCGGGAGGGGGAAGCGATCTCATGGCATTTGGC
>JAAZDX010000059.1 GCA_012512605.1 Bacillota bacterium | reverse complement strand
GCACGGAGGCTGACAAACTCCGTGGTCATAATACTTCCGGCTGAATCTTCCGGGTACTTTAAGATCTCATTGATTTGCCAGCGGGTTTCCGGGTCAGCCTGTCGGAGAATACGTTTAACCACATTGGCCGGCATCTCCTCAATGAGCGCCGCCGCATCGTCCACGTAAAGTTCGTTGACGACCTCCTGAAGTTCAGCATCGGAAAAGCCTTGGATCAAATGGTGTTGCAGGTCGCTGTCCATCTCGACAAAGGTCTCCGCGGCCAAGTCTTTTGGCAACAACCGGAAAACCAAGGGCAGAGTCTTTTCCGATAGCTCACTAAAGAGCGCGGCGATGTCCGCCGGTTGCATAGTGATTAGAATATCCCTCAAGCGCTGAAAACTCTTCTCTTCAATCAACGTAAGAACGGTTTTTTTCAGGTTGATATACTCTTCCGCCATCGGTCTCTTCTCCTTTCTGCAGGTGCTAAAATAGATCGGTTATACGTTTCCCTTTTAGAACAGGAGTAAGACACAATCCGGCTGAAGCCTCAGTAAAAAGCGGACGCTGCGGTAGCAAACGTCCATTCACGATGGCTTCGGCCTAAAGTTGTGCCATTACTACTGTCAGCGTCCATTCTTTTCACCTCACCTTTCTTTCCGTTAATCACTTTTCCCTTAAATGAAGGCCATAAACCATTCCCAAGTAATCACGCCGAAACCTTGACTGTTTCGCGCGGGGCGTTATCCCTACTATTTAGAGTACTGCGAAGTGAACCCTAGTGTCAAGATAAAATCCCAAAGTACCTCTAGATTGGCCTGGTTTTTCCATCGCTTCTGGTCTTTTTGGGGATAATGGGTGAAAGTATCGGCACAAAAAGAAATAACGTTGTCTGTTCTCTCTGCCCATAACCACCTCGCCTTTTCCTGTCTCCGTCCTCATTACGAAAAGCGGGATTGCTCTTTATTAATATGGTTTTTTCGGAACAGCAGTGTTATCCACCCATTTACGAAAACGAGGAAATACGGTCGTGGCGGAAAAAATACTTGCAAGCCCAAAACATCTTGCGAAAGAGCGGGTCTTTCGGCTTCAACTTCATTTTTCTTACTAATTATGTTTAACTTTATATTTATATCCAAATCCTAAACTTTTTAATTCGAATTCCTAAAGTAGCGCCTTTTACCATGCCCCTTTGCCCTTTTCCTGCCCGACCTGTTATACCATATGCTAATCGTAGCCTTTTCTCAATTTGCGGAGGTAAATACGGTAACCAAATAAAAGAAAACCCGCATCAAAGCAGGTTTACCCGTTTTTTTATAGTTTTAATTGTTATCAATCCAACCCGTACCTATACATTAAAAGTCAGTAAAGCTAATAAAACTTTTATGTTCTTGCATAGCCTTGTAAGCAAGTTCTTCAACACGCTTTTCAATTAAAGCATCACTATAAATTTCTTCACAATTTTCACACCGAAGAACAGGGACATTTTTAACAACAATAACCTTATCATTAAATCTATAGGTTATATCTATATATGCTGGAGAAGCAATTCCACCACATATACAACTCATTTTTTCCAGTGCGTAATCAAAAGATTTTTTATCCCCCATCTTAAACAACTCCAGACTAATAGTTGGCATTATCTCCTCCCCCTTATATTTACTTATCGCAGTTTTGCCGAGCAAGCATTAATCCAGGTAGTACAAGAAGCCTTTGTCAATGGTGTTTC
>JAAZDX010000058.1 GCA_012512605.1 Bacillota bacterium | reverse complement strand
CGGCTACTCCTCCGAAATACAACGGCCGCGGAGAAACAGATCCGCCTTTTCTCCTTCATCGAGTTTTGCCTCTGGAATGCCTACGATGATCTGACCAATTTTCAACGGAATTACAGCACAGGCGAAGTCGAAGTGGAGGATAGCGTAATCTATCATAAGACAGAATACCGGGAACGCCGTAACCACTATGCCTTTTATGGGGTTAATCATCCTTTGGCTGGATTTGATACGGACCGGGAGGAATTTCTCGGCCTCTACCATGGTCTGCATAATCCCCAGACGGTAATGGCCGGTAAACCCAGAAACTCGGTTGCCTGTGGGTGGGCCCCGGTTGCTTCCCACTGTCTCGACCTCCGGATCGCGCCGGGTGAAGAGCGGGAATTAATCTTCGTTCTGGGTTATGCCGAAAACGACCCGGCAACTAAATTTGGGCAAACGGGGATCATCAATAAAGAACCGGCCCAAAAAATACTGGGGAAATATGCGACTGGCCCGGCGGTGGCGAAGGCCTTTGCGGAGTTAAAAGATTATTGGGTACAGACCTTAAGCGGCTATCAGGTCGAGAGTAACGATCCGAAACTAAACCGGATGGTGAACATTTGGAACCCGTACCAGTGCATGACCACGTTTAACCTATCGCGGAGCGCCTCCTATTTTGAGTCGGGAATTGGCCGTGGGATCGGTTTTCGCGACTCAAATCAGGACATTTTAGGCTTTGTGCGCATGGTGCCGGAGCGAGTGCGAGAGCGCATTATCGACCTGGCGGCTACGCAGTTTAGTGACGGTGGGGCCTACCACCAATATCAGCCGCTAACCAAAAAGGGGAATGCGGAGATTGGCGGCGGATTTAATGATGACCCCCTCTGGTTGTTATATTCGGTACTGGCTTACATTAAAGAAACCGGAGATTACGGGATCCTGGAAGAACAAGTTCCCTATGCGGATCAACCCCTGGCCCGCGCTACAATGCATGATCACCTCCGTGCTTCCTTGCGTTTTACTTTAAACAATCTGGGTCCGCATGGCTTGCCCCTGATTGGGCGTGCCGATTGGAATGATTGCCTTAATTTAAATTGTTTTTCAGAAGACCCGGATGAATCTTTTCAGACTTGTGTCAATAAAGACGGGAAAACAGCGGAGTCGATCCTGATTGCGGCCATCTTTCTCTATATTGCGCCGGAATATGTCCGGCTGTGTGAAAAGTTAAGCTTAACGGAAGAAGCACGAGAGTTTACGGCTGCTATTGACCGGATGCGGAACGCGGTAATGGAACACGGTTATGATGGGGAATGGTTTTTACGGGCCTATGATGACCAAGGAGTGAAGGTGGGCAGTAAGGAAAACGAAGAGGGACAAATTTACATCGAGCCACAGGGCTTTTGCGTTATGGCGGGGCTGGGCGTGGACGACGGTTCAGCCGTCCGTAGCCTGGATGCGGTCGAAAAATACCTGGCCACGGCCCATGGGATTAAACTACTTTTTCCGGCTTATGCCGAGTACCGAAAAGAACTGGGAGAGATCACCTCCTACCCGCCGGGGGTGAAAGAAAATGCCGGGATTTTTTGCCATAATAAACCTTGTGTAATAATAGCCGAGACGAGACTCAAGCGTGGGGAGAAAGCCTTCAATTATTATAAAAAGATCACGCCGGCTTACCGTGAGGAAATAAGTGACGTTCACCGGTTGGAACCCTATGTTTATGCCCAGATGATTGCCGGCGATGATTCAAAACGACACGGAGAGGCGAAAAACTCCTGGTTGACGGGGACGGCAGCCTGGTCATATGTGGCGGTGACCCAACATATCCTCGGGATCCGCCCTGATTTTGACGGACTGATCATTGACCCGTGCCTTCCGGCCGAGCTGAAAACGGTTAAGATTACAAGGGTCTTCCGGGGCGTTTCTTACGAAATCACCATTGACAACCAGATGACCGGTGATTTTAAGCTTTCGGTTGAGGGCGGTGAAGCTAAAGGCCATGTGGTTATGGCTTATCCCGGACAAAAACGGGTAACCGTTAAATGTCGGATCTGATTGTAGTTGACACCGATGTCGACTTATGTGTATATTATAAAAGGGAATATCAGGTAATACCCACGCTAGCAACGAAAGGGCTTGCGACGGCTCCATTAGTTTTACGAAGTAAATTAAAGCAAAACGGGTAAGCTGATCGCCTGTTCGGCCAGATAAAGTTCAAAGCCGGATGGGCCTCAAGCCCTGGTAGCGTACAGAAACAGGTCATTTGCAGCGGCCCCCTTGGTGCTAGGAGAGAAATGACTGAATAATTTTTCGGAAGAGGATCTTATCTTATCAATAAGGAAAAGAACTGATTAAAAGGAAGTAGACTGATGGCGACTATATATGATGTGGCAAAACTAGCTAAGGTGTCGGCGAAAACTGTCTCCCGGGTTCTTAATGAAAGCCACTTGGTGGCAGAAAGCACGCGCCAGCGGGTTTTGGAAGCCATTGCAAAACTGGATTATCATCCGAATGTCATTGCCGCTAGCCTAAAAAGGAATCGCTCCAACATGATCGGTTTTGTCGTCCCCTATGG
>JAAZDX010000006.1 GCA_012512605.1 Bacillota bacterium | reverse complement strand
GGAAACCGGCCGTTCATAGAGGAGACGGGTAACAAATCTCCCTTTGATCAGGTGTTCTTCCACGATTTCTTTGACATCATCCGGGGTTACTTCCTTATAAAAGATACCTTCCGGATAGATGACGAGCACCGGTCCTAAATCGCAGGTACCGATACACCCGGTTTCCACTACGTGCACTTCATCTTCAAGGTTATGGGCCTTTATTTCGTCAGTAAACCTGTCCAGAACTGCTTTACAGCCCGTTGAAATACAACCGGCACCGCCGCAGACTAAAACATGAGCACGATATAGCTTCATTGTTCCTTCCCTTCTTCCTTAATATAGCTTATTAGTTTTAAAAGACTTCTAATTCGGATAATCCTTTTTTTATGTCCTCTTCTAAAAAAGCCAAAACCGTTGGGTTCCAAATCGGAACATCTTGCAGTTGTTCTTTAATCTTCATGGTATCGAAGATATACTCGGTTTCTTCCTTTAAGTAACAAAAGATAAAATCAACTTTGGGGTTACCCGCAATTAAAACAATCAATGTTCCGGCTATATCGCCCAAAGGAGGGCGATCCCAATGGTGCAGAAGGAAGCTGGCGGTCAGTTTGGTTCCTTTCCCCGGTTGAGAAGTGATGGATAATTCACCATCACAGCGCTGAGCCGCAGCAGCGAAAAGGGAAAGGCCCAACCCCACTTTTCGGGTGGTCTGCGTGGTGAAAAAAGGGTCGACCACTTGCTGAACCTCAACCGAGGTCATCCCTTTACCGTTATCCTCAATCTCAATGACCAAACGACCCTCTGCGACCAGTTCCTTGAGGTGAAATTTGATTAAAGTCGCACCCGCTCGCAATGAATTTTGAGCCAGATCTAAAAGGTATAAAGATAAATCTTTCATCGGCACTCACCGACTTTGATCCAAAAATCACAATAAGGAGTAATAAAAAAACTTACTCTTCTGTTTTTTGATAATGCTTAATGACCTCCGGAATCTTATCGGCAGTTAATCGGCCATAAACATCTTCTCCGACCGTTAACACCGGAGCCAATCCGCAAGCACCCACGCAACGGGTTACCATTAGGGTGAAATCACCGTTTGCAGTAGTTTCGCCCACTTTAACATCCAGTTCCTTCTCAAGGGCTTCCACGATATCAGCTGCACCTTTCACATAGCAGGCCGTTCCCAAGCAAACACCAATCGTATGCTTACCACGGGGTTGTTGGGAAAAGAAGGAATAAAAGGTTACCACACCATATACTTCGCTTAAGGGAACATTTAAACCTTCTGCCACCCTGATCTGCACTTCTTTCGGAAGATAACCAAAGATCAGCTGGGCTTGGTGAAGAACGGGAATTAACCCGCCGGGCTTCCCCTGGTACTGGGCAATAACCTCATCTAACTTGTGATATTGCTCTTCCGAAAAACGCTGGCAACATGTTTCTGTCATCTTTTATTGCCTCCTCAATAGATCTAACTCCTCGCTTCAGATTACCATTATTTTAACAATATTTCAACGTATAGCCCGCGATTTATTCTGTTACAATAATGTTAAATGGCCATCACCTTCCTTTGTTCCTCTTGTTTAAGGGCCAGAAGAAACTCTTCCCAATGCAAGCCAGCCATCTTTAAAAGCGAAGGTTTGCCCCCGATTTGGGTTAAATAATGGGCATCGGAAGCACGGATCAGATTGTGGTCAGGATACTGCTGGCGCATCTTTGCCAAAGGGGCACGGGGCGAGATCTCCAAAACGTTAAATACCGGGTCAGGCGGGAGAAACCCAATTTGCGAACAAATACTAAAAGCCGGACGGTCGATATGGGCTGGATAAATCACCCCACCTAGGCCACGCACCTGACCAACGGTTTCTGCTAAGGAAAGGGCAATCGAGTTCAAAAGCATGAGTTCCTCTTCGCCACAAGGCTTTCCGCTCTCGTCCAGGATGATCTGCAAGCCGAAATAGGTTTTACTGTTTTCAACCGGCGCCAATAGGGCGCGAACGGTCCTCCCCCACTCCATTGCCGCTTCCAACTCCGGAAACAAACAAACCAGGTGAATCTCTTCCTTGGTCTGGACTTCCATTCCCGGGATCACCCATAGTCCTGGTGGGCAATTCCGCAGGAAAGCCGGAAGGTTCCGGGTGGAATTATGGTCGGTGATAGCAAGGACATCAACCCCTACCCTTTTCGCATGGGCAAAAACCAGTTCTGGGACCATTTGCCGGTCAGCACACGGCGAAAGCGTGGTATGCAGGTGAAGGTCGGCGGTATAGGTCTTCAGGTTAGTTTTCATTGCCGGCGCATAAAAAGCCGTCCGGCTGTTTCAAAGGTACTTAGCCCGGTCTTGAGCAAAACTACCCCTTCGGTCTGGGCTTTAGCGATGGTTTCCGCATCGGGAACGGTCCCTGCTGTAAAAACGATGGCCGCCAAATTTAATAGCAAAGCAACAGCGACAACATTGGCATGGGCTTGAATGGTCAGCCAGACCTGGCCTTCTTGCGCATTGCCGATCACATCGCTCAATAGATCGGAAACATGTACTCCGGTAATCTCGGCCTCTAGTTTTTCATGACCCGTAACGACGGTAGCATCAATTATCTTAATTAGTTCTCTAAGGGTCATTCTCCTCCTCCTTTTCGTTGGCCCACCCCATCGCCGGCGGTCGGATCTGGGCTAAAACCAATAGTCGCTGGGCTAATTCTTCCAATTGTTCGCGAAGGATAATTATGCAATCGGTAAGTTGGGCGGTACCCAAAACAATATCTTCCGCGAGCGAACGGCATGTGGGAGAACCACAGGCACCACAGTCCATCTCCGGTAGTTTTGCCAAGATTTCCTCCAGTTGGTTTAGTTTTTTGATCGCCTTTGCCAAATCCTGGTCTAATCTTAACACGGATTTACCTGGAACAACCTTATCATGGGTGAAGAAATGCGCGTCTTCCTTTTTTAACTCTGCATACAGCATTTTAACCTCATTTGGTAAGGCGTCATCTCCGTAACGAGCAGATAATTTTCGGATCATGGCCCGCGCAACAAAGGGGTTTTCGACCGTTAATGCACCTCCGACACAACCCTGCGGGCAGGCTAAGGCCTCGATATACTCGATATCTTGGAGTTTGCCCAGTTCAATCTCTTCCAATAAAGCGACCACATTCTGGATCCCGTCAACGGCCATTGCGTTTTCAACATTAACCCCAAAATTTTCCCCGCCAGCCTGCGCCCATCTGATCCCAATCCCAGAGCTCCGCTGTTGAACCGGAGAAAGCTCTTTTCCCACTAACAGATGGCTGATCTCCCCAAAGAGAAGATTAACCGGGAGCGCACCATCGACAAGATGCTGCCCATAGTTGTTGAGGTCGGTAATCTTCGCCGGGCAAGGTGTAATAAAAAAAACACCCACTTTCTCCCGGGGGATGTTTAGCCGTGGCAGTCTTTCCCATAGAAAACATTTGGCGGCAGTAATATACGGCGGATCAACCGGAATCAAATTTGGAACTAAACTGGGAAAACGCATTTGGACCAGCCGGGTAACGGCGGGGCAAGAAGAGGAGATCAACGGGTACAGCCCTACGGAGTCGATTTTTCGCTGGTCTTTCCGGTCTTTAATGTAATCTTTGATCGCACAAGTGGTTAGCTCGGCCGCAAAAGCCACTTCATAAACTTCATCGAAACCAAATTCGTAAAGCGCCGCAATGATCTTTTCGGATTTATCCGACTTAAACTGGGCATATAAACTCGGGGCGGGTAAGGCGACCCGGTACTCATACTGTTTCAAAGTTTCGAGGTCCGTAGCGACGGCTTTTTTGGCATGGTTTTCGCAGATCCGAATACATTCACCACAGTCAATACACCGTTCCGTGAGAATGAAAGCCTTGCCACTACGGACGCGGATCGCTTCCGTCGGACATTGTTTTATACAGTTGGTGCAGCCTTTACATTTTTCGGCATCCATAACTACGGAGTGGGAACGGGGTTTCACCAAACCACCTCCTGAGCAAAGACCAAATGATCCAGATGTTATTGCGTTGTGGACGGATATTTGAACTTCATGACCACCTTCGTGCCGACATTAACTTTGGTCTCAATCTCAAGTTGATCGGTGCATTTTTTAATGTTCGGCAACCCCATACCCGCACCAAAACCCATGGCACGGACCCGTTCCGAAGCAGTGGAAAAACCGACGGTCATCGCTTTATTAAGATCAGGAATCCCTCTACCATGATCTTTCGCCTGTACGGTCACTCCTTTCGCATCAACTTGGAGCACAATCTTACCGTAGTCGGCATGGATCACAATATTCATCTCTGCTTCGTAGGTGGCAATCGAAACCCGTCTAATCAGTGTGGAATCTACTCCTAGCTTTTGCAGGGTTTTTTTGACCCTGCTGGCCGCTTCGCCAGCGGCGGCAAAATTATTCCCTTCAACTGGAATTTCAAGGAGGACTCGGGGTTCCGTCAGTTTTGTCACCCCCGGTAGTCAAACTTAGTCCGCTACAACCTTGTAAACCGGCATTGTATAGCACACCACAGGATTCGAAAAGCGGTAGGTCGGTAACGAGAAGCGGGAGCTTACGTTCAGTAGCCATGGTTATAACATCATCGCCTGGTCTTTTACCGCGTACAAAGACGATTCCGCAAAGATCAATCATATCAGCGGCACGAATAATCTGGGGGTTAGTTAAGCCAGTAAGGAGAAGGGATCTTTCTTTGGTAAATGATAAAACATCGCTGATCAGGTCAGAACCACAGATCATTTTGACCTCGAGGTGGTTCAATCGTTCTTCCCCGGTCAGGACGGTTGCGTCCAGTAGTTTTTGGATCTCCATCAGTTTCATCCAGCCACTCCTTATGGCAATTTCACTACTGTCTTTCGGAAAAAAGAGCCTACAAAAAAAATACGACAATTCTTTTTTAAATCCTGCTTTGCAAAAGAATTGCCGTTTAGGTTTAGCGAACCTCTCCCGTCGGGACCCGGCTGATTATTCTTCTTTAATATAGGCGGAATAACCCTTACTCAAGAGTTCGTTCTGTAGGTTGCTCGCGTTATTCGGATTGGAAATAGCGCCTACTTGAACATAACAAGGCAGGCCTCTACTGACAAACACCGGATACCCTTCACCCTGCAAAATGCTTGCAACCTGAAGCGCTTCTTCCCTTACTTGAAAGGGACCGACCTGAACTTTAAAGGTGACCGCTTTTTCGGCCGGGAGATATTCATCGGTGTATAGGTAACTACTACTGGTATCGCTTGGTCTTTCCTGTTCCGGAAGTTTGATCGTCAGCGGCTCCTGGTATGGTTCGTTCAAGCCTTGAACCGGTGATAATGGATCTTCACTTACCCAGTCTTTAAATAAAGTCCCAAAGATTACCCCCAAAGATATGGCAAGAAACGCAAAGAAAACCAGACCGGCTACTTTGGTCAATATGGAAGTAAAAGCCTTCAGTGATTTTTTGCTTTCCAAAGTTAGCCCTCCCCCTGAAATAGTTCTCTCCTTAAATGTTACGATTTTCCCAGAAAAATATTCCTGAAATTTTCCTCTTTGTGGTGGGAGGTAATTCGGTTAAAGGTTCATACGGGTAATCTCCGCACCTAATGCGGACAATTTCTCTTCGATCCGTTCATATCCACGGTCTATATAGTGAACCCCTTCAATTACGGTTTTCCCTTCCGCCGCTAATCCCGCTAGCACCAGTGCGGCCCCCGCCCGCAAGTCCGGCGCGATAACCCCGGCTCCGGTCAGGCGTTTAACACCCTTCACCACCGCACTTCTGCCCTCAACGCGGATGTTGGCACCCATCCGTACTATTTCATCGACATAACGGAAACGGGCCCCAAAAACATTCTCTGTAATCAGGCTGGTTCCGTCGGCCAGGGACATTACTGCTGTAATTTGTGGCTGTAAATCCGTGGGGAAACCGGGGTAGGGTAAGACTGTAATATCCACCGGATTTAAGCGGCGGTCCGCCCTGACTTTCATGGTGTCACCGTCAATCTCAATCTGGACTCCACTCTCTTTTAACTTAGAGGTCAAAGCCTCGAAATGTTCAGGAATCACATCAAGAAGGGTAATCTCCCCACCGGTGATCGCCGCGGCCAAAATATAGGTCCCCGCTTCAATCCGGTCTGGAATCACGGTATAATCAACCGGGACTGAGCGCAAGGCCGAAACCCCTTCGATCCGGATCGTATCAGTCCCCGCCCCTCTGATCCGGGCCCCCAAACGGTTATAAAAGTTTTGTTCCTCGATAATCTCCGGTTCTTTCGCCGCATTTTTAATCACCGTCGTCCCGTCCGCTAGGATCGCTGCGGCCATTATATTTTCAGTCGCTCCCACACTGGGAAAATCGAGGTGAATATCGACTCCTTTTAGTTTTCTGGCTTCGGCATAAACATAGCCGTGCTCTTCCACCACATTGGCCCCTAATGCTTGAAAACCTTTAAGGTGTAAATCAATCGGGCGCTGTCCGATGACACAGCCACCGGGTTGATAAAGTTTAACCCGGCCAATTTTGGTTAAAAGCGGGCCCATCACCTGACCGGAGGCGCGCATCTCCTATACTAGTTCATCCGGAGCAACATAATCCAGATCCTTCTTCGGTTTTATCCTTAATACGGCTTCTTCCTCCCATGAGAGCTCCACCCCTAAACTGCGCAACACCTCAATCATGGTTAAAACATCCTGGATTAGAGGGACATTCCGAATAATACACTCGTTCTCAACCAAAAGCGAAGCCGCCATTAGTTTTAATACCGCATTTTTGGCGCCACTGATGCGAACTTGGCCACGAAGCTGCTGTCCACCAACAATATGCAACTGCTCCACCCGTGTCACCTCCATTCTTGCCGAATCATCAATTACATACATAGATTATCCGTAGTGCGCTAAGACTGTAGGGACGATCCTTTCAACACCAAGTTTTGACGTAGGTATTTTATGCAAAAGACATCATCTTAGTGACAACAGGCCAGGCTTGTCCCCCGTGCGAACCGACTTCCGCTCAGCAGTGATCAACTTTCCCGCGGCGCACGGGAGATATTCAATAAAATACCGATCGCCAGCATGGTGATACCCAATGAAGAACCGCCGTAGCTTAAAAGGGGAAGGGTAATTCCGGTCGCCGGGATCGTAGCGGTCACCACAGCAATATTGATTAACGCTTGGACCACAAGCCAAGAGGTGATCCCGACCGCCAAGAGGCTCCCGTAATGATCCTTGGTCGACAAGGCAATTTTATAACCCCGCCAAGCCAGACAAAAAAAGAGCAACAAGACCAGCATGGTGCCGAGAAGCCCCAACTCTTCACCGATGATTGAATAAATATAATCGGTATGGGGTTCCGGCAGGTAGAAAAATTTCTGGCGGCTCCGTCCTAACCCTAACCCGATGATCCCACCGGAACCCAAGGCCATCAGTGATTGGAGAATCTGCCACCCGGATCCCTGGGGGTCTTGCGTTGGATCAAGAAAGGAAAACAGCCGCTGCAAACGGTAGGGTTCCATGATAATTAAACCAACGCCAGCACCAAACGCAAGCAAGCCAATGAGGAAAAGATGGAAAATCCGCACGCCTGCCGCAAAAAGCATCGTTAAAAAGATGGCAAAAATAACAATGGTGGTGCCCAAATCCGGTTCCATCATGACCAGCCCACAGATTAAGCCCACATAGACCAATGGAATGAGCATCCCCGTTGAAAAATTGCGCACTTCTTGCCCAATCTCGGTTAAGTAATGAGCCAGCACAAAAATGAGCGCTAGTTTGGCAAACTCCGAAGGTTGAAAATTAAAGATTTTGAGATCAAACCACCGCCGGGCACCGTTGATTTCATCGCCCAAAAAGAGAACCAACACTAGTAAGATTGGTGCCAAAACCGCAAACAAACCCGTAAAACGGCGAAACCGGTGATAGTCGAAGTTAATCATGAAGACCAACAGAACCAGAGAAAGCAGGGTGAAAAACAGTTGTTTTTTACCAAAAGTAAAGGGATCGGCTCCGCCGGTAGCGCTTAAGGCCCGGGGGAAACTAGCACTCGTCACCATCACCACGCCAAGGGCTAAAAGAAACAAGACTACTAAAAAGATGAATAGATCCGGTTTTCCCGCTTTCATTTCCTTCCCCCACTCCCACGCGTCACGACCGCAAAATGTCCTCCTGCCTATCCTATTTTATATCCGGCTAGGCCTAATAATGCCAGTAAGATGCTAACAATCCAAAAACGCACCACCACTTTACTCTCGGACATGCCACCCAACTCGTAATGATGGTGCAAAGGGGCCATCCGCAAGATCCGTTTCCCCCTCGTTTTGAAGCTCAGGACTTGAAGAATGACCGATAGATTCTCGGCCACAAAAACCCCACCGATAATGGGGAGAAAAAGGGCAGTACGGGACAGGATACCAATCGCAGCAAGCGCCCCGCCAAGGGCCAGCGCGCCCGTATCCCCCATAAAAACCTGGGCCGGCGGCGCATTAAACCAAATGAACCCGAGACAGGCCCCGGCGAGTGCCGCCGCAAAGATCCCCAGTCCCGGTTCCCCCTGGGCCAGCGCTAAGATGCCCATGGCGAGACTGGCAATTAAAGTAGTGCCACTGGCTAAGCCATCCAGACCATCCGTAAGATTGACCGCATTCGACATGGCGACAATCGTAAAGACCACAAACAAAAATGTCAGCACCGGATTGATGAAGGCAAGATGGGTGTTGAAATAGGGGATTTTCAAGGTCTCCATCGCCCCCGATTGCACCACATACAAACCAAAGAGACCGGCAAAAAACACTTGTCCGAGCAGTTTGTGACGGGCTTTTAAACCCAAAGACCGATGGAAGAGGATGATTAAAAGGTCATCGAGCAAACCTAAACCACCAAAGGCCAGGGTGAGAAAGACCGTCCAAATTAGATGATAGGACCAGTTGCCACCGAGTCCCGCAATGGTTCCCGCGGCCATCCCAAACAGGATAAGCACACCGCCCATCGTCGGCGTACCGCTTTTTGACTGGTGAGTTTGGGGTCCATCACTCCGCACCGTCTGGCCAAACTTTAGTTTGGTTAAAAGGCGAATGACATAAGGCCCGAACAGGAGCACTATTAAAAAGGCGGTGGTGCCAGCTAAAGCCAGACCGAACCATGGTATTCTCATTCTTCTCCCCCCTTATGGTGGGCAACGACCTTTTCCACTAGGGTTTCCATGGCCATTCCCCGGGAACCTTTGAACAGAACCGCATCTCCGGGCGCTAAATAAGAACGAAGCTCCAACCAAAGTTCGTCTTTGGTGGTAAAATGGCGGGCGTAAACCCCTTTCCGCTTGGCCCCTTCCATCGTCGATACGGACAAGGGACCGTAGGTGAAAAGAGCACTGCAGCCAGAAGCGGCGGTTAGTTCCCCGATCTTATGATGGGCTTCTGGCGCGATGGCACCGAGTTCCAGCATATCGCCGAAAACGGCAATCTTGCGTCCGGGATTATTCAAGTCATGCAAAACTTCCAAAGCAGCCTGGACCGAAGGCGGGCTGGCATTGTAAGTATCATCTAAAACAGTGATGCCACCAACTTCAATTTTCCGAAGACGGTTTTCGATGTGTTCAACCCGTTGTATGCCGCAAACCACCTCTTCTTGGGTGAGGCCCAATGCCAGACCGACGATGAGCGCGGCAAGGGCATTGGCGATATTGTGTTGCCCGAGTAAAGGGAGGGTAAATTCAAATTTACCCCAGCGGCCATCGACCGTCACCACTTCACAGTCGCCTTTGGTTGTGGTCGCCACCATATAGAGTGCAGGCTGGTTTTTTCCATGGCTGTCCGGCTTTTCCAAACTATAAAAAAGACTCTCCCCCGCAAAGCCCGTTGCCATTGGAATCACCAAGGGATCATCGCCGTTAAGTACGGCCAGTCCCGACGGGGAAAGGCCCTCAATCAATTCACCTTTGGCGGCGGCGATCGCCGCTTGCGTTCCCAACAACTCCAGGTGGGTCACGCCGATGTTGGTAATAACGCCGATCGTCGGCTGCGCTAGCTTTGCCAGATAGGCGATCTGGCCTTGTCCGCGCATCCCCATCTCCACCACTACCGCCTCGGTTGAATCGTCGATCTTAAGCAAAGTCTGTGGGAGCCCGATCTCGTTGTTATAGTTTTTCTCCGTCTTCACCACGTTGTACTTTTCACCCAAGACCGCTGCGATCAGCTCTTTAGTAGTGGTTTTCCCGTTACTCCCGGTGATCCCGATCACCGGAAGGTCATAACGTTGCCGATGGTGGCGGGCCAAAGCACCGTAGGCTTGTAACGTATCGGCGACTTTGATCACCGCGCCCGCCCAGACGGAAGGAAGTTCTAGCTCCCGTTCACTAACAATCGCCGCCGCACCTTTCTCCGCCGCTGCCTTCGCAAAGCTGTGTCCATCAAAATTGGGGCCTTTCAACGCAAAAAAAACATCCCCGGGGACCAGACTTCTGCTGTCTATACTAACACCCGTAATTTGCGCATGACGACGGCCCGCAATAAGCACGCCGTTGGTTGCGTTAGTTAGTTCTTCGATCGTAAAAACCGCCATCTCGTTCAGGCCCCTTCTTTCTCTTTCGCCGCGGCTAGGGCGGCTTCTTTATCGTCAAAATGAATTTTGTAGCTGCCAAAATCCTGATCGGTTTCGTGTCCTTTACCGGCAATAATCACCATATCCCCGGCTTGGGCCATCAGTACCGCCTGGCGGATCGCTTCCCCCCGGTCGAGGAGCACGACTACGTTACCATCGGGCTTTTTTGCCAAAAACCCGGCTTTAATCTGTTCGGAAATGATTGCGGGGTCCTCCCACCGGGGATTATCATTGGTAATGATCGTGTAGTCACTTAATTCCGCGGCAATACCACCCATCAAAGGCCTTTTCCCCTGGTCACGGTTGCCGCCACACCCGAAGACCGTGATCAACCGGTTTTGGACTAAAGCCCGGGCCGTCGTCAACAGGTTTTTTAAACTATCTGGCGTATGGGCATAATCAATGACAACCGTATAATTGCCTGGTGTTGGCACCAGCTCAAAACGCCCCGGGACCCCGGCCAGCTGTGCAAGGCCGCTGCGGATGGTCTCTCCGTTTAGGCCAAGGGAAAAGCCGAGGGCACTGGCGGCCAAAGCATTATAGACATTAAAACGGCCAATTAAGTTGAGGCGAAGGGGCACGCGCTCATCCGGACCAACCAAGTCAAAAGTGGTCTCGCGCATGGTTGTTTTAATGTTCTCCGCCCGGACCAGCGCTTCCCTTTCCAGGCCATAACCGATGATTTCGGCAGCAGTCGCCGCTGCGATCTGGGGGCCGTGGGGATCATCCATATTGATGATGGCTTTCGCGGTCGAAGCCGGTAAATCTGCAATGAAACTCGTCTTCACCTTTAAATATTCATCAAAGGTACGGTGGAAATCCAAATGGTCACGGGTGATATTGGTAAAAACACCCCGGAAAAAATTTAAACCGGCAATCCGCCCCAGCGCGATGGCATGGGAGGAGACTTCCATCACTACATACTCGGTTTGGCCTTTCACCATCTCCGCAAAAAGACGTTGCAGTTCAAGGGCGGCGGGCGTGGTATTTACAGCCGGAAGCCTTTCCCCATTGACCAGATTATAATTGGTCCCGATTAAACCTACCTTGAAACCGGCTGTTTGCAAAATGGAAGTAACCATAAAAGCAGTTGTGGTTTTCCCCTTAGTCCCAGTGATCCCGATTAGCTTAAGTTTCGCGGCCGGGTCTCCGTAATAATTCTTTCCGACCAGTCCTTGCGCACCTTGGGTATCTTCGACCTGGACTACGCTTACTCCTGCCGGCACGGAGACCGGTTCTTCCACCATGACGGCGCTGGCCCCTCTCGCCACTGCTTCGTCGATAAAATGATGTCCGTCATGGCGTGTACCCTTTATGGCGATAAATAATGATCCGGGGGTAACTGCTTGCGAATTGGTGACAACCGCGGAAATCTGGACGTTCGGATCACCAGTTAATTGACAGATAGAAAGCCCGCTTAAAATTGTTTTCAACTTCATCGGTAACACCTTCAACTTTAAATTTCTCCGCCAAAACTATTCTTGACAAATTTTAGCATATTATTCCACTAACGGTTCCGGTCCGCATCGGGCGTGATAAAGTAAACCGTAACGGTCGCCCCGGTCGAAAGCCGCGTCCCGGGGGCTGGAATCTGCTGATAGGCAATCCCCGTTCCATTGCCAGCGATTTTTAACCCCAGTTCCGTCAGGGCCTTCGCCGCTTCCTGCGGGGTAAATCCGGCCAAATTGGGTACTAAAACCGTAGCGTGTTCCCGGAGGTACCTTGATTCTTCATCACAGTAAAGCAAGATGGTTGTGCGCGGTTCAACCGCAACACCCGCCTTCGGATTCTGGGCAATAACATATTCGCCCACCCCAAGTTCCCGGTGGGTCAACCCCATCTGTTTTAAGATCTGGATTGCTTCCTCCTTAGGTAGATGTAACAGGTTCGGCACGACCACCGAGTTGTCCTCGTTGCTTTGGCGCCGTTCTTCCAATTCCCGACTGGGTTCAACCTCGAGATACCTTAGAACATCCCCGACGATCGAGGAAAAAAACGGAGCAGCAATGACCCCGCCGTATTTAACCGGGCCTTGCGGTTCATCTAAGATAATAATACCGGCCACTTTCGGGTCTTCAACCGGAGCAAAACCAACGAAAGACGCAATCCGCTCCTGTCCGTAGCCGCCCTTTCCCGGCTTTTGCGCCGTTCCGGTTTTTCCCGCCACCCGGTATCCGGCGATGCGAGCCCGGTTTCCGGAACCGTATTCCACCACTGAAGTCAAGATCAACGCCAGTTCTCTGGCGGTTTGTTCGGAAATGACCTGCCGGATTGTTCTCTTTTCAAACTTTTTTATAACTTCTTGACCGTCGGGGGTGCGGATCTCCTTGACCAAACGGGGTTCAAGCAATTCGCCGCCGTTGGCGATGGCACTTAGCGCACAGAGCAACTGTAAAGAGGTGATCGAGATCCCTTGCCCAAAACCAATCGTCGCCAGCTCAACATTTTTAATGCGGGAAAGCGGGGGGATGATTCCGCGCGCTTCTCCGGGAAAATCGACCCCCGTTTGCCGTCCAAAGCCGAAGGCTTGAATATACTGGAGGAATTTCTGCTGTCCCAAACGGAGGGCAAGGGAAGCAAAGACCGGGTTACAAGAATTCTCCACCGCTTCGACAAAGGTTTGACTGCCGTGTCCCCCAGCCCGCCAGCATTTAAGCCGCCGGTCTTCGACAATGATAAAACCCGGGTCGAAAAACTGGGAGTCCCGCCGGACGATCCCTTCTTCCAGGGCCGCCGCGGCGGTAACAATTTTAAACGTCGACCCTGGTTCATACTGATCGGAAAGGACCCAGTTTCGCCGGTTTGCCGCCGGATACTGGGCGTAATGATTAGGATCGAAAGAAGGGTAATTGGCAAGGGCAAGGATTTCGCCGGTCATCGGGTCCATGAGAATGACCGCCCCTTTTTTCGCCCCATTCTCTAAAACGGCCTTTTCCAACTCGCGTTCGGCAATATACTGGATCACTTGGTCGATGGTTAAAACTAATGACGCCCCGTTCTGCGCATCAATGAAACGTCGTTCACCCAAAGGGATATGATTCCCTTTGGAATCGTACTCCGCTTGTTCGCTGCCGGGGATCCCACAGAGATATTGGTCGTAGTATTTCTCGATCCCTTCCAAGCCCTGGTTGTCAATACCGGAGATCCCCAGGACATGAGCGGCCAAGCTCCCCTGGAGATAAAACCGTTGCGCCTTTTGGGCGACTTCCACCCCAGGCAGGCGGGCTTCCTTGATCTTTTGTACTTCTTCCGGTAAAGGTTTTAATTTTAACCACACGAACGATGTTTTCTTCGTCAGCTTACTATAAACTTCCTTTTCCGAAAGGTTCAATTTTTCGGCAATAATTTTCGCATCGCCTTGGGGATCCCTGATCTGATAAGGAATGGCATAAACGGCTTCCGTATCGAAACTAAAGGCCAAGGTATTCATCTTCCGGTCGAAGATCGTCCCACGCATTGGTTCGACCCGGATATCCCTTAGCCTTTGGTCCTCCGCCATGTTCTGATAGTAATTGGCTTTAATTCCTTGGATATACAAAAGACGACCTGTCAAGATTCCTATTACGCCAAAAATGCCTAATAGGAGTAAGGTCGTTCTTTTTCTAATCACTAATGAATTTAACCCGGGCACCAGGATACCTCCCCTAACTTTTCACTCCGTAAACACTCCTTCGGCCAAGGTACGTCCCACCCCTGACACCCAATCATAGATCTTTGCCGTAACGGTTTTTTCCGGAAACGGGGTGGTCGGATCGATAGTTAAAACAGTCGGAGGAAGGACCAGGCTCGGGGAAAGACGGGCAAGGGCAGTCTGTTCCCGCTGGTTTGCCTCTTCTCGATCTCGAGACAACCGCGCAATTTGTTGTTGGGTAATACGACTGGCCATTTCACACTGGAGCCAACCAATTTTCTGGTCCACCACCTGTATTTCAGCATGAACTTCTTTTAAGTGGTATTGGGTCTGGGCTACAAGGGCTTGGATTGAAGCGTTTGCCATCGTTAAAATTACAACTAATCCAGCCACCCGGAGAACTCTCCGGACTTGATCAATATTGATAATGACTTTCTTAACCTTCTTGGTGCGTACCTTAGGAGGAGAATCGGGTGTTAAACTTCTTGCACATGCCCTAATCATTTTATGCTCTCCTTTCCTAACCTAGACCAGTTTAAAGGCGGCGCGCAATTTGGCGCTTCTACTTCGTGGATTCTTCCGGCTCTCTTCGGCAGTGGGGATCACCGGATGCGGGGTTAAGATCTTCAGATCCGGTTTTCCCTTGCACTGGCAGACCGGAAGCGTAGAAGGACAATGACACGCCTTAGCTTTCTGGCGAAATGTTCTTTTCACAATCCGATCTTCTAAAGAGTGGAAACTGATCACAACAATTCTACCGCCTGGTTTTAAAGCAGCAATCCCGGCCTCAAGGCCTTCCTGGAGGGCTTCTAATTCTTGGTTAACGGCGATCCGAATTGCTTGAAAAGTGCGACGGGCGGGATGGGGCCCAGTTCGCCGCGCCGCGGCTGGGATTGCTGCTTTAATCACCTCGACCAACTGATCGGTGGTGGTCAAAGGAGTCTTTTTTCTTGCTTCCACAATAAACTGGGCAATCCGGCTCGCCCATCGTTCTTCACCGTACTCCCGGAGCACACGCGCTAGCTCCGCTTGCGAATAGGTATTGACCAGATCCGCCGCAGAAAATGGTTGCTCCGAATTCATCCGCATGTCCAAAGGGGCATTATGTTGATAGGAAAAACCCCTTTCCCCCCGATCCAGTTGGGGAGATGAGACACCAAGATCAAGGAGCAGACCATCGATGCCTTGCGGAAAAAACTGACGAACGATTGACCCGATATTCCGGAAATTGTCATGGAAAAAGCGCAATTCCCCCGTGAAAAAAGCCAGGTTCTCGCGGGCAACCGTTAAAGCCGCTCCGTCCTGATCAATCCCAATAAGGGTTCCGTCTGCCCCCAGCCGGTCAGCGATCAATCTGCTATGCCCACCTAAACCGATCGTCCCGTCGACGATCACTTCACCCGGTTGGGGATTAAGGTACTGGATTACCTCCACCGGCATCACCGGCAGGTGCCTGACTTCTTCCATATGTAACCTTCCTATACTTAAATCCCAATCCCAACAATCGTTTCGGCTAACGCTTCATAAGACTCCTCCGCTTGTGCCGCGTATGCGTCCCAGACCTCCCGCGACCAAATCTCAATTCGGGTTGAGACCCCTAGAATATAAAGGTCTTTATCAATCTGGGCATAGGTGCGAAGGTTGGGTGGAATGGAAATCCGCCACTGCTTGTCCGGTTCACATTCAACGGCTCCAGAAAAGAACATCCGGACAAAAGCACGGGTATCCGCCTGTGTTGTCGGCAAAGATCGCATTCTTTCTTCTATCGTTTCCCACTCAGAAAGAGGATAAACAAAAAGCGAACGGTCAAGCCCACGGGTGAGAATAAACTTCTCCCCCAACCCTTCCCTTAGTTTAGCAGGGATGATGAGGCGCCCCTT
>JAAZDX010000057.1 GCA_012512605.1 Bacillota bacterium | reverse complement strand
TTGCAAAACATTATCTTAACCCTGTAGTAAATGAATTTATTAGCAAAAATACCTTTGCAACTATGTAAGCGAAGGATGGTGTAACAAGTGTCTGTTCACGAAGAAACTATTAATCAAATAGCAAGAGAAACCGGAAAAGTAGGACCTGTAGCACAACATTTGGTCGGCGCTAAATTACAGTTGCGATTTCCGACCGAAACAATAAGTAATGAATCTTACAGTACTGCAGACGACCAATTGGGAAGACCCGGCGATTTCTTTGTTGGAAGCACTGTATTTCATGTTACTGTTGCACCAATGCCCCCTGTCTTCGATAAATGCATTAAAAATTTGGAAGATGGGTATAGAGTTTACCTTCTTGTTCCCGAACGTGAACTGTCTGGTGCTCGTTATAACGCCGAGAATAAAGCTCCAGGAAAAATTGCCGTAGAGTCAATTGAGTCTTTTGTCGGACAAAACATTGAGGAATTATCATTTTTTAATGGAAAAGAGTTAGTGAAAGGATTCCGTAATTTAATCAACACGTATAATTTGAGAGTAGAACAGGCTGAATTAGATAAGTCTTTATTAATCAATATACCAAAAAACTTAATTAAATAATGGTATATTATATCTCATGTTAATCCCTAGTTTATAGGATTATAATCACGACCATCGAAATAGAAGTTACTGACAGAATGGTGATGGAGCTGAAATCGGATGCGCCCCTTCTTAAAATGGGCGGGCGGTAAAAGCCAATTGCTGAAGGCTTTTGCCGCACGCTTACCGGACCCAATCAAAGAATCCAAATATATCCCCCGCTATATCGAACCCTTTGTCGGCGGCGGGGCGATGTTTTTTTATTTAAAAACCCATTACCAAATCGGACAGGCCTACTTGTTAGACATCAACCCCGATCTGATCCTCTGTTATAAAGTGTTACAGCAACAACACCGCGAACTGATCACGCAACTGGCCAAAATCTCCGCTGAGTATACGCAAAAAAGCAAGGAAGAACGCCGGTCCTTTTATTACGAAATCCGCGCCCGCTTCAACCAGCAGCGGCAGTCGTTGGATCGCCAAACTTTCAACCAGACCTGGATTGAACGGGCCTGTCTGCTGATTTTCTTAAATAAAACTTGTTATAACGGGTTATACCGCCTGAACAGAAAGGGCGAGTTTAATGTGCCGTACGGCCGTTATAAGAACCCCCGCTTCTACGATCCGGAGAATCTAAAGGAGATCCACCATGCTTTACAGGACACCCAACTGATCTGGGGGGACTTTGAAAAAGCCAAGGAGTTTGTCACTAAAGGTAGTTTTGTCTATCTGGACCCACCCTACCGGCCGTTAAACGCCACCGCCAACTTCACCGCCTACTTCCGCCACGGCTTCTCCGACCAGGACCAAAAAAGACTGGCCGCCTTTTACAAAGAAATGGACCGGAAAGAAGCATTCCTGATGCTCAGCAACTCCGATCCTAAAAACGAAGACGCCACCGACCATTTCTTTGAAACCCTATACCAAGGCTTCAAGATCGAGCGGGTGCCCGCCAACCGTTTCATAAACAGCGACGCCCACAAACGGGGCACCATCAATGAATTGATTATTCGGAATTACTAGCCCAAAGCGGTGATCAAAAGCGCCGTGGACTATTTTCGCAGCGTAAAGGGATCTTGGTCACTAAAGAGACAATCCCGGCCCTTTTGTGGATCAAAATAGACTATACGGTATTCATGGGTTTTGAGATTTGCCGTTAAAGTTGTTTTATACTCGTCTTTTTGCCAGGTAAGCGCCAATGATTCTTCCCCGACCGGATCGTAGGTAAAATCGCCTTGAAAAGCGGGATAGGCATTGCGAAAGCGCATTAAGGCAAAGAGTCTCTTGACAACCAGACCTCGGGTTCAACTAAAAAACAGTTCGTCCCCGCTTTTTTTGTTGCATAGGCAAACGTATCGAGCCGAATCATCGTCAATGCAATCTACCCCTATCTAGCTGTTTTCCTCGTGCCCGAGCGTATACAATCCTCGAACAACCGGTTGACATTAAACCGCAAGAATCACCCTTTAAATTATTCTTGGCTTACTAGCTTTTATGTGGTTTCTCTTTCCTGTAAAGTAACCGGAAGAATATTATCCACTGGAACTTGTTCCTTATTCATCTGCTGAATCAAGAGGTCGATGGCCATCGCTCCCATCTTTTCAATCGGCTGTCTGACCGTAGTAACTTGCGGCAAGACTAAAGAAGCGATATTCGTATCATCGTAACCCACAATACGTACGTCATCAGGTATTTTCTTTTTTAAGATCGAGCAAACTTTAATTGCACTGACCGCCATCAAATCACTATTGGTGAAAATCCCATCCAAATCGGGATGTTCATTAAACAAATCCCTGATCAGAAGCTCATACTGCTTTGTCTCAAAGACATTAATCTCGGTTTGAATCGTATAGTACTCAACCCCACGTTCGCGGGCCGTGGCCACAAAAGCCTCATTCCGTTTATTCGCCAGAAGATCCAAGCTTAGATTACCACAAACATGGGCAATTTTTTGGCAACCTTTATCAATCAACAAATTTGTGGCCAGCTTACCTCCTTGGTAGTTGTCGGAAGATACATAGGGTATCTCTCCTTTAATCCTCCGGTCAAAAGTAACAATTGGTAAATTTACATTGGCAAACTCATCAACCTCAATCGTATGACTGGCCATGATAATCCCATCGACTTGGTGTCGTTTCAGCATTTCAATATATTCCTTCTCTTTTTCCCGGTTAAGCTGGGAATTACATAACAGCACCTTATAGCCTTTAGAATGGGCATATCCTTCGATGGCGGCGGATAACTCAGCAAAAAACGGGTGGGCAACCGTTGGGGTGATTAGGCCAAGTAGATGCGACTTCCCTCTAAACAAAGAACGGGCAAGTTCATTCGGTTGATAGTTCAATCCTTCCATCGCTTGATATACTTTTTTACGCGTCGCTTCACTAATATAGCCACGGTTGTTTAGAACCCGAGAGACAGTAGTAACAGTAACGCCGGCTTTTTCCGCAACATCTTTAATTGTCGGCATTTTTTCACTCCTTTTGGAAAAACACTCACGACACCTTACTCAACTAAATATCGACAATTATTAGATCACTGCACCGCTTCCCCTTTGAAAGCGTTGATCTCAGCCAAGGTTGAAAAAGAATTAACCGCTCCTTCGCGGGTCGTGCTGATAGCAGCAAACTTATTTGCAAACTCCAAGGCAGCAAGGGCTTTTTCTTGGGTTAAATCCGACAACCCTTTGCCCGCTATGAAAACTTTATAGAGAAAACCCCCGACAAAGGCATCTCCCGCCCCGGTCGTATCGATGGTCTTAACCTTCACCCCGGAAACTTTGAGCCGAAAATCCTTAGTATGTAATTCAGCGCCCTTGGCTCCTTTTGTATAAAGGATAATTTTAACATCACCAGTGAACAAACTTTGGAGCGCCCGTTCTTTATCTATAATACCCGTAATAAAAGGAAGTTCCTCCTCGCTGATCTTGATAATATCACTCATAGGGATAAACTGGAGAATCGTTTGCCGGCATTCTTCGCTTTTTTCCCATAAAGGCAAGCGCACATTTGGATCAAAGCTGATGATTCCTCCACGCTCTTTAATACTAGTAATCGCTTTTTTATGCGCATATTTAACCGGGGCTTCAATCAGACTGACTGAACAAAAATGTAATACATCACCCCTTGTAAACCAGTCGGTCCTGATCTCCTCTTCAGCTAGTAACAGATCGGCACTGGGATTACGATAAAAGGAAAAATCACGGTCACCATCAATTTTCAAGCTGACAAAGGCAAGCATTGTTTTCGCCTGATCCGTCCAACTTATGTAGCTGGTATCGACCCCGACTTGTTGTAAGGAAGTAGCAATAAATTCGCCGAAAGGGTCGGCCGCCAATTTTCCGATAAAAGCACTCTTCCCGCCTAATTTCGCAATTGCACAGGCGACATTTGCCGGCGCGCCCCCCAATTGTTTATGAAAAGTGCTTACCTCTTTCAAGGCTACCCCCTTTTCCCCGGGAATAAAGTCAATCAAAGCTTCTCCGATCGCAAATACCTTTGGCATCAACAAACCACCTTTCTCGAATATACATCCTGTAACTAGTCGCCCCCGCTAGCTACCGCCCACACTAATGAAACGAAGCAATTATCGACCGGTGCGCGACAAGCCCCGGAGGTGCCTTATGCTCCTTAATAAACTGGTTTGCTTGAAGATTTTCTCCATGATGGCAACATCATCCTTGCGATAAAAGCACAAAAAAAAACAGCAGTCTTGAGCTTTTCATCCTTTTTCCCTCCTAATTTTTTTAGGAACGGCCGTTACCCTAGATCATTTGCTAATGATCCGTTAATATTATATTACGTTTTTTAAATATATGTCAACCGTTTGACATAATTTTTTTGTAAGTTTCTCATTCAAAAATACACTCTGCATGAAAACCAGCGGCCGTCGATAAAAAAAGAGCGGAAAGGAGCTCATCTAGTGCTCAACAATTCCGACCCAAAACAGATCACTCTTTTTCAGTTTTTACCCGTTCAGTCTCCCGAAGGGACGCTTCGGGCGGAGGCCTCCTCCCGCTTAAGCTTGAGGCCGAAGGAGAGTTGCCATTCCCATGCTGCGGATAATATCGGCAAAGCCATTCCAACTCCTGCCGCTTGTCGTTGGTTTCGTACCAGCCCCGGCCAAAGAGCCGGTGGACCCGTTGGAAGTATTCCTCATACATCCGCCCAACCCTTTCCAGCGAATAGTTTTCCGCCGCCCATTTCCGGCAATCTTGCGGCCGGATCCGGTGGATATTCTTCACCGCCCAGCAAAACTCCTCGAAAACCCGACAGCGGTACCAGGTAATCCCATGGAGGACCGTTTCCGGATAAGCCCCCCAGTCGCTGGTGATCACCGGCGTCCCGCAAAGCTGTGCCTCCACATTGACCCCGCCGAAGGGTTCTAAATAAAAGGTCGGCATAAGTACTGCTTTGGCTTTACCAAGCAACCGGGCTCTTTCTTCCGGGCCAACCGCCGGAAGGTACTTGATATGTTTTTCACCGCCAAGGGCCAGCCCTTCCTGGGGATTATCCAATGCGCCCTGCCCCACCACATACAGTTGGATTCCGGTCGCCTTCGCCACGTCGGAAGCGACTTGTACCCCTTTGCGCCAGATGATACGCCCGAAATAGAGCAGATAATCCTCTTTTTGCTCCTCAAAGGGAAAATCAGCCACGTCAAAATAATTGGGGATCACCGCATCGTACCAGACCCCATCATCCTGTTTCAAAAGACCATACACATAATGCATCCAGGCGTATGACTCGAAAACCCGGAAGGAGGAAAAGACACCGGTATAGCCGATGCCGGGCTCGACCGTCAATAGGTTAACCGCTTGGGCGATGGGTTGCTGGTAATTCCCCATCGGACAAAGCAAAATATCCTGGTCGTCTTTGCGGGCGATGATCTCTTTGATGGCATTGGCATTAAAGGTAAGATGGGCCAAATCCTGTGGGTGGTGTTTGAAAAATTCTTTCCTTTGGTCGTATTTACCGTATGCTTGCTCCAGAATATCCTGGGTTGAGACCTGGATAAACTCGTCACATTCCAGATCGGAGCCTTCAACCCCATAAAAAAAGACCTGATGACCGTAACTTTTCAGGATACGGCTAAGCTTAACCACTTTTTGGGTATAAGCACAGGCCGAATTCTTTTTATTCGTGGCAAGGTGGGCAAGGCCTAAAAGATGGAACCGGAGTCTTTTCATTTTTTTCACTCCTTTTCCGTAAAAACATTACTCATCGAAAAACGAAGGGGAAGAATTGTACCCCGATAACGGTACAATTCTTCCTACTTTCACCTTCAAGTCGCTCGGAATACAGGACTAGTCCGCCTTCGGGGCTTGCGCCCATCCGGCTTTGAACAGCTACCCTAGCTTAATCTACGGATCAGGACCGCGGCATTAACTTGGTCTTGGGTTCCTCCAATTTCTGTTTCTAAAGTAACCGCACTGAACGACGTAAAGTTCCGGATAGTAAGAATTACTGGTGCCTCAATCTCGACGATTACCCTTCCGGTATTTTGGATGTTCGCGGCCCCAACACTATAAATGGTGCCAGGTACGATAACGTTATCCAGGAAGACGGCAAATTGATTTACCCGATCCGCCTGTACCATAAAGGTGATCTCATAGACACCAGTTTCCTCGATGATAATATCCGGGCTTCCCGGCGAGTGGATAATACCCCCGACGAGCAGACCGTTGTTACTGAAAGGAACGGCCCCTTCCACGGGGATCTCGCCGACCTCACCGATGTTATAGATATAGGCAAAGGTCTCCGGCGCTCCGGGACCAGTTGGTCCTATCGGGCCGGTCGCACCGGTGGCACCGATGGGGCCGGTAGCACCCGTCGCTCCTACTGCCCCCGCCGGACCTGTCGCGCCAGTTGCGCCCGCTGGGCC
>JAAZDX010000056.1 GCA_012512605.1 Bacillota bacterium | reverse complement strand
ATGTTTAGCTCATCATGTTCGGTGACGGCAAGGATAATATCGACGGTTTTAATGTCCACCTCTTCCAAGGTCCGGGCACTGGCCCCATTACCGACCACCGTCATCACATCCAGATCGGCCGCCGCCATCTTTAAAACCTCTGGGTCCTTGTCGATAATAATCACATCATGGCCTTCCTCTGAGAGGACCTTGGAAATGTTATAACCAACACGGCCAAGGCCGACAACGACAATCCGCATTATAGCTTCCCCCAGTATAGTAAATTACCCCAAGGTGCGCCGGGATAAATAAATCGATTAGTAGACTCTGAAATACCCTTTATTATAAGATTATTTTTCGGAAAATGCAACCAAGGAGCAAAAAAGGACCTCTCTGTCGCCAGAGGGATCCTTTCTTGTACCCAAATCATCGTTGCTTATATCTTTTCCACTTTCAACCCAGCCGGATAACCGTTGATATCCCATGCTTCGAGGTCATCCCCCTGCGTGGCCTGCCGCTCAATCGCCACCGCCAGCGTCTCATCCTGAATATAGTCCTGAAACGCCTCAACGGCGGCGGCTACTTCCGGCCCTGCCCAGTAGGTGATCCGGATCCGGTCGGTCAATTCAAACTGGGCGTTTTTCCGCATATTCTGCACCTTGGAGACAATCTCCCGGGCCAGACCTTCCTGGATCAACTCCGGCGTCAAATTGGTCTCCAAGACCACATAGTTGTCCCGGTCCGTCTCCAGGGCGTATCCTGGACGGTCTGCCGTCCGGATCTCAAGATCCTCTGCGGTCATCTCAACCGTCCTCCCGTCCAGCGTTAAGGTGAGCTTGCCGTCGGCACGCAACGTTTTCACCAAATCCGCAGCGGCACTCTCCGCCAGGGCCTGGCCGATCTGCTTCATCAAGGGACCATACTTCGGTCCGAGGACGGCAAAATTCGGCTTCACCGTATACTCCACATAAGCATCGGGCGCGTCCACATAGTGGAGGGCTTTGACGTTCAATTCTTCTTTGACCAGTTCTTCCATGGGCTTTAATAGCTCCTCTTGCTTACGGTCAACCCGGAGCGCCGCAAGAGGCTGCCGCACTTTGATCTGCACCCGGTTGCGGGCCGCCCGTCCCAGGGATACCAGGTCGATCACCAACCCCATGTGCCTTTCGAGTTCGCGATCGATCAGGCTTTCGTCGGCTTCCGGATAATACTCCACGTGGACCGAAGGCTTCTTCGCGGAGCCCCGCACCAGGTTCCCATAGATATCTTCGGCCAGGAAGGGGGCGAAGGGGGCCATCAATTTGGCTACGCCGACCAGCACTTCCCATAAGGTACGGTAGACCGCTTTTTTATTCTGATTCATCTCCGGTGCCCAGAACCGTTCCCGGTTACGCCGCACATACCAGTTGGAAACATCATCAACGACAAAGGTTTGGATCGCCCGGACCGCTTTGGTCAGTTCATAGGCGGCCATATCGGCCCGGATCTGCTTGGTAACCGAGTTAAACCGGGAGACCAGCCAGCGGTCGATCTCTTCCCGCTCGGCAACAGGGACATCATAGGCCTCCGGATCCGCCCCGTCGATATTGGCATAAAGGGTAAAGAAGGAGTAGACATTCAGCAAAGTCCCGAAGAACCGGGCGGAGATCTCCTTTA
Organism: Bacillota bacterium; assembly: GCA_012512605.1. Taxonomy (GTDB): domain Bacteria; phylum Bacillota; class UBA4882; order UBA10575; family UBA10575; genus Capillibacterium. Next base: position 955 of record JAAZDX010000056.1, on the reverse strand, counting down.
ACCCTTCTTCGTCAAAACGTGTCGGCATCCAGGGCGGCGAAACCGCCAGCAGGTACCAGCGGGTCGCATCAGCCCCGTATTTATCCAACAGACTCCAGGGTTCGACCGTATTCCCCCGGGATTTGGACATTTTTTGTCCATTTTTATCCAAGACCAGGTCGTTCACGAGCACACTCTTGTAGGCCGGCTGGTCAAAGAGGAAAGTGGAGATCGAAAGGAGCGAGTAAAACCAACCCCTTGTCTGGTCGATCCCTTCACAGATAAAATCGGCCGGGAACAGCTGGTCAAAATCATCCTTGTGCTCAAAGGGATAATGCCACTGGGCATAGGGCATCGAACCTGAATCAAACCAGCAGTCGATGACCTCAGGGGTACGGATCATCCGCCCGCCGCACTCGCACTTTAGGTGCACCTCATCAATATAGGGGCGGTGGAGGTCAAGGGCGACCGGATCGACCGGTTCCAGGGCACGTTCAGCCAGTTCCTGCCGGGAACCGACCGCCGTTAGCTGCTGGCAACTTTCACAGCGCCAGATATTGAGCGGCGTCCCCCAGTACCGGTCCCGCGAGAGGGACCAGTCGATCAGGTTCTCCAGCCAGTTGCCGAAACGACCTTTCCCCACGTGCTCCGGATACCAGTTAATCTTGTTGGTGTTGGCAATCAAACGGTCTTTATATTTGCTTACCGCAATTTACCAGGATTTACGGGCGTAGTAGAGGAGGGGCGTATCACACCGCCAGCAGTAAGGGTAGGAGTGGGTAATCCGCTCCTTCTTAAACAGCCTCCCTTCGGCCTTCAAATAATCGGTGATCGCATCATCAGCATCCCGGACAAAACGGCCGGCCCAAGGCGAAACTTCGGCGGTAAATTTTCCTTCCTTATCCACCGGTTGCAGCACCGGTAGGTTATGCTTGCGCCCCAATTGGTAATCATCTTCACCAAAGGCCGGCGCGAT
>JAAZDX010000055.1 GCA_012512605.1 Bacillota bacterium | reverse complement strand
GGTCAAGACCGAGATATAAAGCAGACCTTTCTCGGCAACACGGTATAAGGCCTGACAGGTCGCAGCCATCTGCATTAAAGAGAGGATTCCTTCATGCATCCGGGCACCACCGGATACGGCAAAAGTGGCCACTGGAAGCCCTTGCTCGGCCGCATACTCAAAAATCCGGACCAGCTTCTCACCGACCGCGGACCCCATCGAACCACCGATAAAACTAAAGTCCATTACCCCCAAAGCAAGGGAAACGCCGCCGATGTTCCCAACCCCGGTCACGATCCCTTCCGCTAATTCCGTCGCCTTCCGCACCTTTACCAATTTTTCCTGATATCCGGGGAAATCAATCGGGTCGCCGGAAGTAATGTTCGCAAACAATTCCTGAAAACTCCCCGGGTCGAGCAAGTAATTGATTCTTTCCCAGGCACCAATGCGAAAATGGTATTGGCATTTGGGGCAGACTTTGAGGTTTTTCACTAGATCTTTATGATAAATCATTTGGTTACATTGTTCACATTTTACCCATAAACCATCGGGAAGTTCTTTCTTGACTACTTCCGTCGATTGGTCCGCGCTGTCTAAGACTTCCCGTTGTCTGATCGTTACATACTTTTGTTTTGAACGAAAGAGATCCTTAAACACCCAGTTATCGCCTCCTTCTTCCTCAAGCTGACTGTCTAGACGAAAGCCCATTTCCTTATAGTTTAACTCTTCTAAGTAATTGTTTATTCCCCATCACTTCTCTCTTATTCGCGATACAATCGAACTTGTAAAGCTTGGTTCAACACTTCTTGTGCTTCTTCGATCTCTGCTTCGGTCACCAAGATCTCGTAATTGGTGTAACTCCCTTCCGCACGTAAGCCAATCGGCCGGAGACGGATCAGTATCCCCTCAGTCTCCATGTAGTCTTTAATCCGGCGCGCCGTCGTTTGGTTCGGAGCCACATATAGTACAGTCCACAACTTCCATACCTCCACAATTGTCACAATCGGCGGGAAAAGTTACCTATCTTATTGTTTGTTCGCTCTGAGGTCGTGTTTTCCTGCCCAGTAGATAAATTACTCGCGGAACACTCCTCCCATCTCTTATAGCTTTTGCCAGAAGGAAAAAGGGTTTATTAAAAGAATTTAAGAACAATATAATCTAATTTAGGGAGTCGTCCTCGAGGGCTTCCGCCAAATCACTCACCTCAGCGCTTGAATTGGTTGTTCACGCCGACTACCGAGACTTACCGACACACTATATTAAAATCAAAGTCGGGTGAACAACTGGAGCCATTTTCTTCACAGACGATAAACCCCGAAGGCGGGCAGGAGCTGGTCTGATCAGCGGTGTCGCTGGTACCGGGAGAACGACCGACTAGTTTTTCTTAGTAAAGACACACTAAAGGGCGGGCATCCATAAAGATATACAAGGTTACCCTTAAATGGAGGTTTATCCATTTTGACGACAAAAAAAATGTTAACACCGGGTTTTGTCCGGAAAGGAATGACAATTACACTTACCATCGGGTTGTTCACCATGGCGGGGCTTCTTTTTTCTTCAACCACCCCCGCTACCTGGCGTAGTCTCAGCATGATCCACCCGAAAAACATCTGCATCATGTTGGGAGTGGTCATCCTCTCGTGGTTGGTTGAAGGATGGCGTGTAAAGACCATTGCCTATCTTCTAGGCGAACAGATCAGTTTTATTGATATCCTGCGCATCAACTTGGCCACTATCTTTAGCGGCAATGTCACCCCGCTATATTCCGGTTCGGTACCAACCCAAGTCTACCTCCTGCACCAGCAGGGCATATCCATCGGCAAGGCTTCGGCCATTGTCACGATTCGCGTCACCTTCACCAGCCTCTTGGTCTCGATTGGCGGTCCCTTACTCCTTTTTATTTTCCGCGGAAAACTATTGAACGAAATCGGCCTAGCGAGCCTGACCGGATTTATCAATTATATCATTCTTGGTGCCCTGATCTTCGCCGGCGTTCTCCTGCTGCTGCTTTTCCGACCAACCAAGGGTACATCCATGATTAAAAAGTTTTTCCGCCTTAAACTTGTCCAAAAAATCCTGGGCAGCAAAGCGGAAACCCTTTGTCAAAAACTCCTTTCCGAAGCGGAAGAGTTTCGAGTTAGTTTACACACTTTATCAGTGCACAAGACTATTCCAGTGCTCTTCGTGCTCTTTCTGACCCTCTGTTCTTGGTTGTCAACGCTTTTGATTGCCCCGACGGTCATGATGGCCTTTGGCGTCAATATTCACGGGAAGATCTTCCGCATCTTGCTTTTGGAATATGTTATCTATTTCTTACTCTCTTTTGTCCCGATTCCGGGTGGAAGCGGGGTAGCCGAGATCGGTTTCTTCTCCCTCTTCGCCATTTATCTTCCAAAACACTTACAAGCCATCTCGGTGACCATTTGGCGGCTTTTAAGTTATTACCTTAATACCGTGGTCGGCGGGGTCTGTTTCCTCCGCCTGTTCATGACGAAACAGGAAAAGCACTAGTTGTCTCCAAGGTAATAGTCCCCAGTTTTCCCTGGCGAAAATCATTGCCAATCAATTCGGCCGTCCGCCGCAAGTCAACTTCACCACCACGGCGGAGACAACCGCGGCGTTTTCCGATGTTGAGCAATACAGAATAGGGCTCTTCCGCTGTCTCAGGAGCGGTGAGGCCATAATAGTTATGCAATGAGGCGGGGTAATTTGCTTGGAGCCAACCAAGTAAATAAAGGGTCAACTCTTCCGGCTCGAGATTCTCCGGCTTGATGGTACCAACCAAAGCAAGCTTCAGACCGGTCTCAACATCGCCAATTTTCGGCCACAACATTCCTGGTGTATCCAAGATCTCCCATCTTCCCCTTCTCACCCACTGTCGACCCCTGGTGACGCCTGGTCTTTCCCCAACTTGCGCGGCACTTCGCCTGGCTAAACGGTTTAAAACCGAAGACTTACCGCAGTTTGGAACACCAACAACACCCAAGCGCCAGATCGCCTTCGAGGCTAGCGTTTCCCGTCCAACCTGGTTAATCAGTTCTTCTAACGCAGCGGTCTGATCCCCGGTCCGCCCATTAAAGGGGATGACCTTTTCCCCGATTGTCCGGTAGTGATTAATCCACTGGTCGGTGGCGATGGGATCAGCCAGATCAACCTTGTTAAGTAGTAAAAGTCGGGGTTTTTTCTTGGTTAAGTTGATTAAATCCGGGTTTCTGCTACTCTTGGGAATCCGGGCATCCGTTACTTCAATGATGATATCCAAAAGCGGCAGGATCTCTTTTAGCTCTCGCTTGGCTTTGGCCATGTGCCCCGGATACCACTGAATCTCCACCATTCTCCCTCCTTTAACCGTAGAATACATCAATCAAGCGGCCATGCACGGCTGCAATTTCCACGCTGAACGGCATCTTGGCCCACTTTACCCTTTCAGTTTAACCGTAATCCGATTCGTTGTTTCCTCCGGAATTCCTCCCATAAAAAGAAACACACCCTTTTTCAATGCGTGTGTTCCGTCCGTCTTCACTGGTCTGTTCTAGTTAAGCACGGGGATGTGCTTTTTCATAAACATTTTTCAAGCGGTTTTTCGTCAGATGGGTATAAATTTGCGTCGTTGAGATATCAGCATGGCCTAGCATTTCCTGAACCGCACGCAGATCGGCACCGTTCTCCAACAAATGGGTGGCAAAGGAATGCCGAAGCGTATGGGGGGTAATCAGATCTTCCGCACCGACCATTTCTGCGTATTTTTTGATAATTTTCCAGAACCCTTGTCTGGTCAGGCCATGACCATGGT
>JAAZDX010000054.1 GCA_012512605.1 Bacillota bacterium | reverse complement strand
TCTGAATTTGGCGATTGGCGATTTCCGCACCTGACTTGCTTTGAGCTAAAATTATGATTTGACTCCAAGCCCAAATGCAGGATTTATTTGAGCAATAATACCCCATTTTAGCTGGTTGTTGCATAACATCCAATAATCCACCTCATTCGTTTATGCCCATTTATTTGGCCAATAAAACGAATAAGGTTCGTCTATTGTTATTAATTACCGTTATTAACGAACTCAGTTCGTTTATTTTGACTTTAGATGTTCCTGGTTTCCTATTTACTCCGGTTCACGTATGCTACTACACACCCAAATCATACATTAACATTTATTTCGGTATTATCCTTTATTTTCCTGCCCTTTATGTCAATTATAAACTGTTATACCAAAAATAAGAAAAGCCTGGAGTTAGTGTAAAAGCCATCACGACTCCGAATAGTAAGTTACCAAAAATAAAGCCTCTGCTGAATCTCTTCAGCAGAGGCTTTTAGTACAACCGTTACAGTCCAACTATTCATTTCTCTTCGATTTCAATTATCCGTGCCATATTTCTGTCCTATTCTTCATCGCTTGCTTTTTTGCCGACAAAGAAACTCTTAAAGTTGGCAAACAATAGGATAACGAAGAAAACAAAGACAACAGCGGAAATCGGCCTGAGGAAAATATACTCTAATATACTAATATTTTTTGCTTCCGCGATTATTATCGACCTTCTTAAATTCTCCTCTGTCAAAGTCCCGAGGATTAAACCAAGGACAACCGGTGCCGTCGGAATATTCGTACGTTTAAAAAAGAAGCCGATTAAACCAAAGGCGATGGCGATTGCTACATCAAACATACTATTTCTTGCACTGTAAGCGCCAAGGATGGAACAAGCAAATACCGCAGGTATAATATATTTTACTTTTAGGGTAAGTACTTTAGAAAAATATCTCACCCCATAAATACCGACCAAAACCATCACAAAGATGGTCAGGAGCATTCCATACATGAAGGTATAGGCAATATCAGCATGTTCCACAAATAATTTAGGTCCGGGGATAAGACCGTGTACGGTCAACGCGCCAAACATAATGGCTGAAGTTGCTGATCCCGGTATGCCAAGGGCTAAAAGGGGTACAAAAGAACCTCCTACCGCTGCGTTGTTAGCGCTTTCAGGAGCTACGATGCCTTCCATGTTACCAGTACCAAAAGATTCACTATCTTTAGAAGCTCTCTTTGCTTCACCATAAGAAATAAATGAAGCAATCGCACCACCTGTACCGGGCAGGACACCGATTATGGTACCAATCACCGATGATTTGAGAAGTACCTTCCAGCGTTTGAACATATTTTTTAAGGCCTGTGCAACTGTGATATCCTGCATCGGTACATTAATTATACTACCTGTTTGATTCGACGAAAGGAGAGAGAGCATCTCGGAGATGGCAAAAAGTCCAACCGTCACCGGAACCAGATGCATACCCGCCTTCAGATTGCTTGAACCAAAAGTCAACCTGAAGGAACCGGTCATACTGTCTATACCAATAATCGAAAGAATGAGCCCAAAAGCAACTGCAAAAAAACCTTTACTGAGACTTTTCCCCATCAGGCTTCCGACAACTGCTAAACCTGCCATTGCAATTAAAAACATTTCCGGTGGGCCGAACTTTAAGGCCAGATCAGCTAGAACCGGGGTAAAAAAGATCATGATGACCACCCCTAACAAACCCCCAATGGCACTAGCTAAGACCGAATAATAAAGTGCTTCTTTACCCCTTCCTTGCAAAGCCATGGGGTACCCGTCCAGGGCGGTGCATGATGCCTCTCCCGAGCCGGGACAGTTAAGGAGAATGGCCGAGATTGAGCCGCCATAGGTAGCGCCCATGTATATGCCCCCCAACATTAGTAAGCCGTTGGTCGGCGATAAGCTGTAAGTTACAGGCAATAATAACGCAACGCCAATAGCCCCATTCAGACCGGGGATTGCACCAACAACAATTCCAAAGACAACCCCGGCAAAAATTAATAGCAGTGTAACCGGACTGGCTAACAAAGTCAAGATCCCGATTAAGTTTTCCATTTGATCACCTTCAAGTTGATTTTAATACCATGAAGGTGGTCACGACTAGTCGGCCACCTTCATGGTATTTATTCTCCTGATTAAACTTAGAAGTCTTGGGGATTGGAATCGACTACCTCTTTCATCCGGTCAAAGTTGTCCTGAATTAAGTCTTGTAATTCCTTACCGCTACGATATTTATAGATCTCATTCAGCTTTGTAAGCTTATCCTGAAACTCTGCTGTCTCCGAGACCTTCTTTAGAGCATTGGCGATTTCCTCGGCAATCTCCTGAGGTACGCCTTTCGGTACGGTAAAAATTCTATAGGTCTCAGTAGCCACATCATACCCTAATTCCTTAAGCGTTGGGATATCTTTGATTACAGCAAGACGTTCTTCACCAAACAAACCAAGGGTTGTACACCCTTTCGGAGCAGTCTGTTCGTGGAACTTCTTGTCAAACAGGCCCAAATCAACATGCCCGCCAAGGACCGCATTGAGACTTTCTCCGCCACTGGAATACATAATTGGAGTTAAATCGATTCCCGCTGCCTTCTCCAGCATTATGATCTCAGCTACATGGGTCTTACCGGAGACAGCGACTGTTAGTTTTCCCGGATTTTTCTTGGCATATGCAATCAGATCCTCAAGGCTTTTAAATTCACTGCCACTGTTTGCCACCAAAATATTGGATGTGGTATTGATGGAGGCGACATATTCAAAGTCATCATAGCTATAGGCCACATCATCACTGGTTAAGAGAGTCAGGATATAGTCGTAATTCGATAACATTCCGATGGTATAACCATCATTTTTAGCGTTGGCAAGTTCAGTAGTCCCAATTTGGCTGGCCGCGCCGGGCTTGTTTACTACTACTACCGGTTGATTCCAGTATTTTTCCAGTTCTGCCGCTACCAACCGGCCAAGGGAATCTGTACCTCCCCCTGTACTATAGGGAATAAGTAGCTGTACAGCTTTGGCAGGATATTTAGCGTCCCCCGGCGACCAAGCAAGATAAATACCGGCCACAACTACAACAACGACACATAATACCAAAATCTTCTTCCACGACTTCATAATTGATTTCCTCCTTTTTTTGAATTATATTTCACCCACCCCGGTTTGACCGGGAATGAGAAAATATACGATTAGATAGTAACGGTCTAGAGAAATAACCCCGTTGGCGTAATCATGCCGAGTAAAACATTAAAGCCCAGATAGAGTAGGATTGTACAGACTGCACTATATAATAACGAGGACATTACCGCAGGCTCAGACCATGTTCCCTCGACATAAAGATAGCTGAAAAAAAGGAGTAAGAATATGGAGGTGTAAAAACCCAAGATTTTCATGAGGAAACAGGCGACTCCAAGAACAGCGAACATAATAAGCTCTTTTTTTTCAACTAGTTTTTGCTTCGTCGCACTTTGTTTTTCCCGTTTTAAAAAAGCTTGAATTAAAAGGGTAATACCGGAAGCTATAACTAATACTAGTGTTACATAAGGGAATATCCTACTTTGGCTATTTTTAATCCCTAGGATCTGGAATCGTAGAACAACGCCAAACAACAAGAAAATAACGCCGACTATGAAATCATTATTCTTCAAGATGGACTGTAGTTTGCTCGACATAATATCCCCTTCTTTCAATTTAGATAGTGCTGTTTAATCCTTGCCAAGCTCCATTCCGCCACACCTTAGTGAATCTTTCCAGGAAGGCCTCCGCCGGTTTAATCCCGATCCCGGGAAGGTCATTAAGTACATAAAACCCATTTTCTATCGGTTCGGTAGGCGTTGTAGAGGATACCCTTTCACAGGTTGAGTCCCAAGGGAATTCCAACGGCATCTTATATCTGCTCACTGCGCTGACATGAGCGGAATGAGCAGTAGAAATCGGACCATTTGGGTTGTGCAATGATGCCTTTTTCCCTAGCCCCTCAATAAATGGGATCAGGGTTTTAACAACGCTAATACCGCCAATATATTTTAGATCAGGCATAATAACCTCGTAGACTGGATTATTAAGGAGCGAAAAGATATCAATATATCCTAAAGAATCCTCCCCTGCCGCCCATCTGAGCTCCGGATATTTAGTGCTTATTTTATTTATAGTGTCAAGATCAGCGACATCGACCGGATCCTCAACCCAATAAGGAAGTCCATACTTTCGAGTAATTACATCGAGCATTCTTGCTAACGTATGCCGGGCGAACCGTTGGTGACAATCGAGCGCCACATCCTCCACCGGTACTACGGAAAGCAAGGCTTCATATCTTTCAAAACCCTTGCCCAGATCAACCTCATCCATATGTGGATTAACTTCATCAAAGGGGGTACATTTTACCACTCTAAAACCGCTTTTTCGTGCCGCTTCCCCTGCTCTTTTTAAGGCTTCCGGCGACCTTTCAAATCTAAGGCCGCGGTTAAGATTTGCGTAAAGCTCTATTTTGTTGTTACCGGAGCCGCCCAGCAACTTATAGAGGGGTAAGCCATAATATTGGGCAGTAAGATCCCACAACGCCTGATCGATCCCGCTCCAGGCACAGGAAACTATTTTATTTGTCTTAACCACAGGATACTGCCATTTATAGTAATCTGTCATACATTCAATCAAATTAGTCGGATCTTTGCCCTTAAGCTTTTCCCCAATACCTGTGCAAAGCTGAGCAACACAAGAATCATCAGTACTGCCTGTTATTTCCCCCCAGCCCGTCAAGCCTTCATCCGTGCTAACCGCAACAAACACCCACGTCTCTTTGGGAGGACAAGCCTTAAAAACATTTACCTCTGTTATTCTCATTTACATATTCCTTTCCGCACAATGTTGTATCATATGTTATTACTTCTCTTAAAAAAAGACGCGACCTTACATGGGTTACTTCTTTTTAAACACAGCTTTAAATCTGCTAAGGTTATAATCCATACTTTTTAGGATAATGTCCTTAGCCTTCTGGGCATCTCTATTCTTCAAAGCTTCAAGAATCGCTTTGTGGTTAGTAAGCGAGTATTCAAAGTCATTATTCGACAATCTACCCATCTCTTGTAGATAGTGGTGTAGAATATTGGTGTTCGTGGCTATTAAGTTCGCAATTTCATAAGGGAAAAGTAGTCCGGACTCTGAAATGTTAAGTGATAAAAACAAAAAATTAAAACCTCTGCTGAAAAAATTCAGCAGAGGTTTTTAGGGCAACCGTACAGTCTCAGTCTAACTATTCATTTCTCTTCAATTTCGATTATCCGTGCCATATTGGTTTTGGGTAGCACGATCGTAAGTTCGCCGTTACTTTGGTGCCATTCGAGATCACAACCGAGACTGGCCGGGAAGCCACAGCGCACAGCGGCCTGTTTCCCCTTTAGATGGGTTAAGGGTATCCGGCAAGTTTCGCGGGAGCCTTCTAACCGCCAGACCGCAAAATAAGTAGTGGAACCGCACCTTAGTCCCCAGCTGACCCAGGGATCTTGGAATGTTGGCAATCCCAACGGCCAAATTGGCAGTCCATCTTTGAGCTTGAGGCGGATCGATTTATAATAATCGATCGCTTCGCGAACCACGGCCAACCGCTCCGGGGAGATCTCGGCTAAATGGCCACTGAGATGAATCCGCATGAGCAGGGCGTTCACCATGTTAAAGACAACTTCCTCGATATCCCCTTCACGCAGGGGGTAAGACCAAACCGCACATTGTTCCGGGGTCACCCCGGTGGCGCAAGCGGCAGCAATGACCGCATTTTTTCGGTAATCCGTTTGGTCGCTACTGGATTGGATACTATGCCGGCTGAGCATCGCGTAATCCATCCGCATCCCGCCGCTACTACAGTTCTCGATAACCAGTTCCGGATATCTGCTGAATATACTATCGAGCCAGTCTAAATAGGCACGATTATGAGACAAGAGTCCATCGCCGAAACTATCGGCATTGTTTTCAGTTCCGCTGCCGGCATTAAGATTGTAGTCCATCTTAATGTAACCGACGCCGTAGTCCTCCACTAACCGGTGGATCACCTCGTCAGCATGCTTTCGCACCTCCGGATTGCGGAAATCCAGTTGATAGCGGTCGTGGGCAATGACGCGTTTACCGTAGCGGGTAAAAAACCAATCATCGGGAACTTGGCTGGCGAGCGGGCAGTTAATCCCCATCACCTCAAGTTCCAGCCATAATCCGGGAACCATCCCTTTTGCGCGGATATAATCGAGCGGTTCTTTAATCCCGCCGGGAAAACGCCTTTGGGAGGGGAGCCATTCGCCAACGCGATCCCACCATTCCCCATCCGAATACCATCCGCAATCGATACAAAAGTACTCACAACCAACTTCGGCGGCGGCATCAATCAAGGGCAGCAGTTTCTCTGTGGTTGGATCACCAAAATTACAGTTCATATAATCATTAAAAATAACGGGTAAGGTTTGATTATCCCGGTGCGGGCGGCGCAGCACCCGACGGTACTTGGTCAGCTCTTGCATGGCCTCTTCAAAGTTTCCGCTCATAATACCGACCGCTACGGGGACGGAAGTAAATGTCGCGCCTGGCCCGAGCCTTTTCCACCAGGCATTCTCATTCTCCGTCGGTCCACTGAGCAGTAAATAAAGTTGTTGGCCTTTGTCGCTTATCTCCCAGTGCCAGGAACCATTATGTTCAATCTGCCAAAAGAGAATGCTGCCGCATTCGATGTTTTCGTAGCAACCCATGGGGAGAAATTGGGACGTCGACCAAGATCCCGTATTCGTACAGGCAAGCTTTTTAAAGGAATAATCCATCACCTGAGATAGACCAAGTTCGGGCAGCATATATTGGCGCCACTGCGCCTCCCCATACCAGGTGTGATGGGGGATATGGACGCGACTCTTTTCATCCCATGGCAATAAACCCTCTTTGGAGATTCCGGACAGGGCAAAGGACGATACATACTCGAGACCCCTGACCGTCGTGCTTTCGTTTCGCACCTCGGTCCAGGAACGGACGATGGAAATCCCATCATAAAACTGCAAATGGGAGATGACGATGAACCCGTCATCTTCCATTTCGATCTCCAATTTCCTGCCCTGCGCCGTGCGGAAATCCCGGTGGGTTTTATAGACCAAGCGGTTACCAGGTAAAGTTCCACTATGTTTAGTCCCATGGTTTTCTATATGGTTTTCCCCACTGCATTGAATCTCCACGAGGCTGTAGCGTTTTTGCTCTTCCCCAGATATTAGTCCCGGCTGAAAAGGGAATGGCGAAAAATGCAAAAGTCGCACCTTTTTTTTCACATCGACTCTAATGACTAAATTAATATTGTTTTCCTTGATAATGATATCCATTTTATCATCCCTTTGCCTGTATTATCATCTTCAATGGAGCAAATAAATGGAGTAGAGATCAGCCTTTCAGCGCCCCGGCCGTCATCCCCTGCACAAAGTACTTCTGCAGGGAGATAAAGAGAACCGCAACCGGTAAAACAGAGACGATAATTCCAGCCATCGCCGTGGTATAGTCGCTTGCCTGCTGGGAGAATAACAACTGCATAGCCAGGGTAATCGTCCTTAGTTCTTGTTTGCTAATGAAAAGACTCGCCATGAGGAAATCATTCCAGATCTGGAAGGCCTGGAGGATGGTGAGCGTGGCGATGGCTGGTTTTAAAAGCGGCAAAACAATAAGGAAATAGGTTTTATAAACCGAACAACCATCAATCTTCGCGGCATCCTCTAACTCCAGGGGCACGGTCGACATGAAACTGGTCATGAGAAAGACGCCAAAGGACATTCCGGTGGCAATATACATTAAGATCAAGCCAAGTCGGGTATTGACCAGCCCTGCTTTAAACCCCACAATGTAGATGGAAAGAAAAAGGGCTTGGTAAGGAATGAAAATCCCTAGTAAGAAATAGACGTAGAAGAATTTATAAATTTTACTTTTATTCCGCGAAATCGCCCAGGCCGCCGCCCCGCACAGGATGGACAGCGCCAAAACCGATATGACCGTATAAAAAAGGGTGTTGGTGAAAGTCGTCCCTAGCTGCAAGCGGCGAAAAGCATTTTGGTAGTTGGCCAAGTTAAAACTTTGCGGCAATTGCAACGGGCTGCTTAGGAAGAGTTCTTTCGTTGTTTTGAAAGAATAATTGATCACGATAAAAATGGGAATCGCAAACAAAAGCGCGACGATGGTCATGAAGAACTGAAGCAATCCGGCGCGCAACCGGTTTAGCCTCCGTGCCTTGTTGGTTGGTTTCTTTAATAACTGTTTTTCTAGCAGATCCAGGTCCAATGTATGGTTAATCTTTTCCTTACCCACGCTTATAACTGCACCTCCTTCTTCCTGAGGAAACTGAGTTGTAAGAGAGCCACGATCAGTAGGATTATCACAAGTAGGATCGACATAGCGGAACCATACCCATACTGGCGTCCGTTGATCGCCGTGTTATAGATATAATAAACAATCGAAGTTGAGGCGCGTCCCGGACCGCCCTGTGTCGACGTGACCAGCAGTTCATACACTTTAAGCGAACCGGTGGTAATGCCCACGATACAAATGGTAAAAGCCGGTGCCAACATGGGGATGGTAATGTGCCGAAACTTTTGCCACCCCATCGCCCCGTCGATCGTCGCCGACTCATATAACTCGAACGGAATTGACTGAAGCGCCGCGAGATATATTAACATCCAATAACCGATCCACTGCCAATTATTGGCGATCAAGAGCCCGGTAAGGACCGTCTTGGAACTTCCAAAAAGGAGGAAATTGATGTCGGTTCCTAACAACCGATTCAGAACAGGCAAAACATTAGAATACATCCGTAACCAAATAAAGCCGACAATAACGGCACTAATCAGGCAGGGGACAAAAACAACGGTCCGGTAGATACGTTCCCCTTTGATCTTCCCGTTTAACACGACGGCGAACAACAGGGCAAAGATGTTTTGGATAATCGTATTCCAAATCGTAAATCTGATCGTAAAACTCCACGCCTGGTTGGCAAAGGGGTCCGTAAAAAATTTGCGGTAGTTTTCTAAACCGATAAAAGTTGCGGTGGGAGTTAAGCCGTTCCAATCAGTAAAGGAATAACCCAGTGAAAGGAACATCGGTATGATCAATCCGACGGTAAAAAGGATTAGTCCTGGTAAGACCAACGAAAAATATTGGATTTTTTCAAACCGTTTTAGCGATCGGTGAAGCATGATATAACCTCCCACTTAAAATAGGGGGGATAATGCTATCCCCCCAACTTTTTGCCCATTACTAATTAGGGTTTACTATTTGCCCTTCTACTGTCCGCAGCGCGTAATGCTTGATCCAGAGTGATATCCCCCTGGAGCCAGGCCGCAATATCTTTCGCGTTTTCATCCTGGAACCCACCCCATTGCAGTTGGTTGTTACCAATGTTCGCATCGATCAGCATTCCTGCGGCGGCATATTTGTCGATATCAGCTTGGCTTGGATTTGGGAAGGTAGGACTTACCCCTTTAAGCATCGAGGCGGTCCGGGACATATTATAGAACTTAATCGCTGCTTCCTTGTCGGTCGTAATGACCTCAAATACTTTATCGACCACATCCGAATTCTTCGTTGTTGCACTCTTCATGAAGGTCATGTTCGGTTCGAAGATCAGTTTGGCATCCCCAGTCTGGTTCGGGAAGGGGAAGACACCAAAATCAAAGTTTTCATCAATGGTTAGGAAGTTCTGGATTGACCATGACCCGGAAACCTTCATCGCGGCTTGTCCTAGGACCATGCGCGTGTCACAATCGGTTTGCGGTAGGGAAAAGGTCTCTCTGGTCCATGTATTATCATAGATTAGTTTCATATATTCATAACACTTCCGATAGGCCTCTGAGGTTGCAAAGGATACCTTGCCCGCACGGAACTGATCGCCCCAATCGGGCGTTTTCGCAAAAACATCGTTAATAGCAAATTGCATGACCATATTGCCGATACTCCAGGTTTCAACCATATGGGAAGCAAAAGGTGTGATCCCTTTGGCTTTTAATTTATTGATTACCTCATCCAGTTCGGCGAGCGTGGTCGGTACTTTTAAACCTAATTCCTTGAACATTTGCCGGTTATAGTACACGCCTTGATAAAGACCGTTGAAGACCATTCCATATATTTTGCCATCAATCGTTACGCCGGGGATCGCCGCATCCAATATATTATTTAGATAGCTTTTCCCGTTCAAACTCGCCAATAACCCTTGTCCGCCGTATGTCGCCACGTCTTGTGCTTTACCGATGATGATATCGGGCAAACCAGTCTGTATGTACTGCTGCATCCGGGGATGGAAATTATCGCTCCATTCATGGACTTCCCATTGCAACGAAATTTCCGGGTATTTCTTAGCGACCGCTTCCGTAATAATCTCCTGCAAACCATCATCGGTGGTCGATATTCCGGCTAGAATTGTTACCGTTGTTCTGCGCGGAGCACCAACTATGGTCATGCAAACTACAAGGATCAGCAACCCAACTGTCAGAAGTTTAATAATCCCTTTTTTCAATACCAAAAACCTCCTTTTTAATCTTTTTCAACTGTTCCACCTGATGTTAGCCTTCTGCCGCAACACGCCTCCTTTCCCCAGAGTGTACCAACGCCATAATCATGATCATTCTGCATTCGATACAACAATTTGGTTGGATTTACTTGAGACGACTAATGTAACTGCTTCTTCTATAACTTGCAATATAATATTCAAGAAAATTTTTCAATATCCTGCTTATTTCATGAAAAAAATATATATTTTTCATGCTGTTAGTTTTTTTCACTAAGAGATTTTTCCTTTAAGCTCAACCAATTCGCCGAGGGATTCGCGTTCAACTAATTCAACGGGTAGTACAAACTGTCGTTGCATTAAAGGTTCGCCCTTCAGTAACTTTAGGAGCATTTCAGCAGCTTTTTGGCCCATATCGACAACTGGCCAACGGACAGAAGCTAGCGGCGGAACAGTAAAAGCGGAGGCTTCTTCATCATCAAATCCGATTAAACAAACATCCTCCGGTATCTTAAATCCACGGTCATGCAAAGCGCTGATCACACCAATCGCTAAAAAGTCATTGTAAACAAAAATCCCGGTGGGAGGATGTTCTACTTGTTGCAACAATTTAATTGTCGCTGTATAAGCTTCCTGTTGCGTCTCACCTCCTTCCACCGTATAACGCTCATCATATTTTATATTAAAGTCTTGTAAGGCTTTCCTATAGCCCTCAAGGCGGGCCATCGAAGCCAGAGTCGTCAAATTTCCACTAATATACGCAATATGTCGATGTCCTCGTTTCGCCAAAGCTGTTGTTGCCGCATAAGCCCCACCGAAACTATCCACATCAACATAAGGGGTATTTAACGTGGAGAAGGGCCGTCCTAAAGTGACAAAAGGATATTTTAATTCCAGCAAGACCTTTACAAACGGGTCATTGATCTGGGTTTGCGCTAAAATAAAACCATTAACACCGCTCTTGATCAGCTCGCTAATCTTTTTCTGCGGATTTGTATTGGTGCGGGTTGTACTCAAGATTATGCGGTAGCTTTCCTTTTCAAAGACTTGTTGCACCCCCGCAAGAAACTTCCCAAAAAACGATGCTCCACTCACGAATACATCCGAACTTTCAACTAGAAAAGCAATGGCCTTTCCGTCTTTACCGAAATCCTTTTTCCGCGCCGGTGGGATATAACCCATTGCCGAAGCTATATCTTTAACCTTCTGACGAATTTCATCATTTACACCAGGATTGCCAGATAAAGCCCGGGAAACCGTACTGATCGATACCTGGGCTTTTTCCGCAATATCGGTAATTGTAACTTTTTTTGAATGCGCCACCTATAGAGCTCCCTTCCTGCAAATATTCCCTATTTACAATAATTTCTCTGCAAATATTGAGATACCTGCCTTGTTCCTGAAAATTTTCAGCCAAGTTTAGGTATTCTCTTGTATCTTGTTCAAGTTATAATCAATTATCAACAGATTAAACTATATTGGGCACTAAATCAAATGGGACCAAGTAAAGATACAAAAACCCGGACCTAGGTTACTAGATCCGGGCTTTAAAAATCATCGATACCGCCTGGATATTTACCATGTACAAACTTAAACAGCTTTCGTGATATCCGCGCAAGGAAGCGTGGTCCTCAGCGACCATTTTCGGATAATGTTTACCGTCGGCAATAGACCTTATCAAGCTA
>JAAZDX010000053.1 GCA_012512605.1 Bacillota bacterium | reverse complement strand
TATATACACCTTACTGTCCCGAATAAAGCGGAGAAAAGCCGGATAGGCCTCCGGTCCCAGATCGGAATGGCACAAGCGATCATACGTGTCCGCATCGGCCGCATTTAAACTGATGGATATCACATCCACCAAGCCTTCCAACTGGGGTAGGATTGGCTGTCCCAACACCGCCTCGGCTAAACCATTGGTGTTAACCCGGATCGGGACACCAAAACGTTCTTTCAGGACGCGGGCGACACCAACAACCACTTCCCAGCGGAGTAAAGGTTCGCCGTATCCACAGAAACCAACTTCCCGGTAGGCCCCAACATCGCCGGCCGCCGCCAGGACTTCCTCCACCGACGGTTCCCGGGCCAACCACAGGTCATACCCGACTCCTTGCTCGTTATTACGAATGCAAAAGACACAACGGTTCGGACACCGGTTGGTAAGATTGATATAGAGACGATCTTCGATCGGATAAACAAATATATCTCCCATTCTCCGCCTCCCAATTGTCGTTCATCGTTCGTCGCTCGTTACCGGCCGGCGCTTCACCCCAGCGCGCCGGGAGGCACCTTGCTGGATGGTTGGCAACTAAGCTTCAAGCTTCATTAGAGTTAGCTCGCGGCGTCAGCAGCAAGCAGAGAACCTCATAGCACAGGCCTGCTACACCGCCGCATCTTCCGTGGCCAGCCCAAAACAGGCTGCGCCGTTTTCCCAGGTCAGTTCCGCAACCGTCTCCGTTGTCATCCCCGACAGTTCCGCGACCCGCTCAGCTACCGCCACCAGATAGGCCGGTTCATTCCGCCGTCCCCGCCAAGGTTGGGGGGCTAAATAGGGCGCGTCGGTTTCAATCAACAAACGATCCGAAGGTAGCGCCGGCACCACCTCCAAAAGTTTGCGGGCATTCTTAAAAGTCACCGGCCCGGCCACCGATATATAAAGATTCAATTCCAAATATGCGCGGGCCGCTTCCTTGCTCCCGGAATAACAATGCATAACCCCCTGATAGCGGTCGCCTTCCGCTTTCAACGCCGCCACCAAATCGGCATGGGCCTCCCGCCCGTGGATCACCACCGGTTTTCCGGCCTCCCGTGCCAGGGCCAGCTGGGCCCGGAAGACTTCCTGTTGCGTACCGCGGGGTGAATGGTCATAGTGATAATCCAGACCAATCTCACCTAGGGCAACGACTTTCGGGTGGGCCAACATCGCTTCTAAACGCACAAGGTCAGCGGCAGTAACTGCCGCCGCCTCGTGGGGGTGAATCCCGACTGCCGCATAAATTCCCTCTTCGGCTTCGGCCAAAGTTAAAGCCTGTTGGGAAGAAGGCAGGTCATACCCCACCACCAGCATCCGGGCCACCCCCGCGGCGCGCGCCCGTTGCAGCACCGCAGCCAAATCCCCTTGGTATGCTTCATCATTCAAATGGCAATGGGTATCAAAGAGTCTCATCGGACTTCCGCCCCGTCCCCCACTGTCTTTTCGGGGACAACAAGGGCTAGATTGTCGCCATCACCCGCCGCCAGGATCATACCCTGGGAAAGGACCCCCCGCAGTTTGGCTGGTTTTAGGTTAGCAACGATCACAATTTCCTTCCCAACCAGTTCCTCCGGTTGGTAGTACCGAGCAATCCCGGCAACAATCTGCCGCTCTTCACTGCCCAGCCGGACCTGCAAACGCAGTAGTTTGTCGGCCCCTTCGATCTTCTCCGCAGCCAGGACCTTCGCCACCCGTAACTGTATTTTGGCAAACTCGTCAATGGTAATCTGCTCCTGCTCCGCCGCGGGCGGTGCCGCCTCTTTCTGCGGTTGCTCTGGGGCTGGTTTTTCCTTCACCGTTTCGGCTTCCGTTTCCCAGTCGATCCGCGGGAAAAGCGGGTCGCCTTTGCGCACTTTTGTCCCCGCCGGATACTGGCCCCATTTACCCGCCGCCTCCAACCCTTGGGCGGTTGGATCCGTATCCAAACCTAACTGCGCAAAGATCTGGGCCGGGGTCTCCACCAGGAAGGGCGTCAGGAGGACGGCGCCCAGCCGAATCACTTCCACCATTGTATATAGGACCGTACCCAGTCGTTCCCGGTTGCCCTGTTTATTTAAGCTCCAGGGTGCCGCCTCGTCAATATATTTATTCGCCCGCCCAACCAGCGCAAAGATGGCCGCCAACGCGTCGGAGACCTCCAGTTTGTCCATGTGTTTTTGGACCGCTTCTAAAGTAAGCTTCGCCTCCGCAATCAAGGCTTCTTCCAATGGTCCGTAAGCGCCAGGAGCGGGGACAATACCTCCAGCAAACTTCTCCACCATCGAGAGACTACGGTGTAAAAGATTCCCCAGGTCGTTGGCCAAATCCGTATTGATCCGGAGGACTAATGCTTCTTCCGAATAGACTCCGTCGGCACCAAAGGCCACTTCCCGCAGGAGGTAATATCGGATGGCATCCAAACCGTATTTCTCAACCAAAACAGCGGGATCGATCACATTCCCCTTTGATTTGGACATTTTCCCACCGTCCAAGACCAACCAGCCGTGACCAAAAACCTGATCGGGCAAAGGCAAGTCTAACGCCATCAGGATGATCGGCCAGATGATCGTGTGGAAGCGCACAATCTCCTTCCCCACCAGGTGAAGGTTGGCGGGCCAAAAACGGGCAAAAAGGCTGTCTTCGCCCACATCATCGGGATAGCCTAAAGCCGTAATATAGTTGGTCAAAGCGTCAAGCCAAACATAGATCACATGCTTTTGGTCAAAGGGAACGGGGATCCCCCACGAAAAAGTGGTCCGGGAAACACAAAGATCTTCCAACCCCGGCCGGAGAAAATTATTGATCATCTCATTCTTCCGCGAAACCGGCTGGATAAAATCGGGGTTGGCTTCAATGTGGGCCATGAGACGGTCCGCATATTTTGATAAGCGGAAAAAGTAGCTTTCTTCTCGGACTTTTTCGACCTCGCGTCCGCAATCGGGGCATTTCCCCTCCACCAACTGGCGTTCCAGCCAAAAGGCTTCACAGGGTGTACAGTAAAGGCCTTCATACTCACTTTTATAAATGTCCCCCTGGTCATACAGACGCTGGAAGATGCGCTGTACTTTTTCGCTGTGGCGAGGCTCGGTCGTCCGAATAAAATCATCATTGCTAATTTTCAGCAATTTCCATAAGGCCTTAATATTATCGACAATCTCGTCGACAAAGACCTGCGGTGTTTTGCCAGCCGCCTCCGCCCGGCGCTGGATCTTTTGCCCATGCTCATCGGTGCCGGTGAGAAAATAAACCTCATTCCCCAGCAACCGGTGGTAACGGGCCAATGCATCTGCAACCACCGTGGTGTAAGCATGACCAATATGTAAATTGTCACTCGGATAGTAAATTGGTGTTGTCACATAGAATTTTCCCATACTAATCTCCTCCTTAAATTTTGGTAAAAAAAACCTCACCACCCAAAGAACGTTGCTTTGGGGGCGAGGATCTCCCGCGGTACCACCCCAATTCTCTCCGTAAAACAGAGACTTGGCGGACAGGGACCAGCCCTGACCTTGCGCATTAACGGGCGCCACCGGAACACCTACTTGCGGACTTCTCCCCTTTCAGTGCACTGCTCCGGGTCCATCTTCGTCGCTCCGTCCCCGGTCGGCTCCCACCATCCCGACTCGCTGCCTGCGCTTCCGGAAGACTACTCCTACCCATCATCGCTTTTGAGGTTATCTATTTATCTAGTATCTATTAATACCCTTTGTCAATCGGTTTGTCAAGTTTTATACGCCTCGGACTCGACTCTGATAAATTTTCCCAAATTAATTATTCCCACTATTGACTTACTTTGGAAATTAAGGTACAATTACTCTTGTAGGTGATTGTCGAAACTTATCGGAAAAGGAGGAATTAATCATGATGAAATCAACCGGAATCGTCCGCAAGGTCGATGAGTTAGGACGGGTTGTGATTCCCATCGAACTACGCCGCACCCTACGCATCGAAGAAAAAGATGCTTTAGAGATTTACGTAGACGGGGAGAGAATTATTCTCAAAAAATATGAACCAGCCTGTATCTTCTGTGGCAATGCCGATAATGTCCGGAATTTCAAGGAAAAAAACATCTGTCAGGATTGTTTGGATGCAATGAAAGAGGTCTCCTAAAGCCATCCTTTTCCATAATCCCAGATGTTTACCGATTTAGGAAGCAAAGGGGAGTTATTCCCCTTTGCTTTTTTGTTTTTGGTAGTACTGATAAAGGGAGCTCCGCGAAATATTCTCCCGCTGGGCAATCTCGCGAATCACGGCGGAAGCTTTCTCCCCAGTAGCACAGCGCTGCCGTACTTCTTGGCAAAAACGATCATAGGCGGCCGCATCCGCTTCTTCCCTGACCGCCGGCGGGCGGCCCGCCAACACCAGTGTAAATTCGCCTCTTACGTCCCGTGCCGACCAGACCCGGACCGCTTCCGCCAAGGAACCTCGCCAGAATTCTTCAAATTTTTTGGTTAATTCGCGGGCAATCACCACAGGCCGCTCCGGACCCAGCTGCTCAGCAAGGAGCCCGAGGGTTTCGGTTAAACGGTGGGGGGCTTCATAGAGGACAATCGTCCTTTCTTCATCAGCCAACGCAACCAGGCGCTCTTTTTTTTCCTTTGGTTTCCGGGGCAAAAAACCTTCAAAGACAAAACGGTGGGTCGGTAAACCCGAAGCTACCAGTGCCGCCAGACAAGCCGAGACCCCCGGAATCGGGACGACCTGTATTCCGACTGCCACCGCTTTCGCCACCAGAACAGCCCCGGGATCGGAAAGCCCTGGTGTCCCCGCATCACTGACCACCGCAATATTCTCCCCGTCCGCAAGGAACTCCAGTAGCAGCTCAGCTCTTTCCTGTTCCCTCTCCCGATAATAACTGATCAGCCGCTGCTGGATTCCGAGGTGCGCCAGGAGTTTTCTAGTCTGTCGGGTATCCTCGGCGGCAATTAGATCCACTTCCTTTAAGATCCGGGCCGCCCGGGGAGTTAAGTCCTCCAGATTGCCGATGGGGGTTGTTACTAAGTACAAAGTCCCGGTCGCCCCGGGTTCACCTTGCTCTTTATTCCTCTCCCTGTATTCCGCATTCATCTTCCCTGTGCTCCATTCTTGACCCGTAACCGCTCCTCCTGGGGTCACGGTTCCCTCTTTGTTGCCCATATCGACCCGTGCGTCCCCGCAACCTTTCATCCTGAGGCTGTCTCCGGCACCACAATCTTCCATCCCCGTCCAGCTCTGTCCCGCCAGAATGCCCCCGTTTTCTTTCGGTCCGCCGATAGACCCGTCGCTAAGTTTCGGCTTTAAACTTTCCGTTGCTGCCGCCACCACCGCTCCTGCAGAAAAATCAGGGCAAAGAAAGGGAGATAGAAAAGGCTGGCTTTGAAAGAATTCCATTGGTGATAGCGGATCAAGCCCCACCGCACAAAGAGCCTTTCCCCCAAGGCGTTCGCCCCAATCCAGAAGAGCCAGTTCCATCCGGCCCAACGGGGGTAACGTTTCGACAAATAAACAGCAAGCCCCCCTTGTGGGGGGGCAAAACCCAAATCCGACCAGAGACTCAAACCGCCAGTCGTCGGCCCGATGTATTCCCATTGGCCAGATGCGACCCCCAACAGGTCGGCAACGATCGCCAGTAAAGCCGTAAAGATGAGGGTTGGATATAAAGCGCGCCATTCCCGCCGCGGGACGATGAGAAGAAAAAGAAGCCATAAACCAACCCCGACCAACCGGTAAGCCAGGAGCACCCCTCCTCCGTTCCACCGTTCCAGTTTCCGGGCACGCAAACGCCCTTCCTAGCGCTACTGGTGATTACGGACGGTCATTTCCTGGTGGCTGCTGAGCCACGGGGGGAAAGACCATGTACTCGGGGCTTAAAAACTCGGTCCGCTGCACGGAAAGGTTGTCCAAAAAGGCACTGAACCGGGGAACATTATTTCTTTGTTGGTAATTGAAGCGTCCATTACGCCACTCAAAACCATAAACAGTTCCTTCAACATTATTCTGTCCTTCCCGTGCAAATCCATAAAGCCAAAGATCGCCATCGATCTTACACAACCGTAGATCATCATAGACCAGATCCATCTCATGGGCACGTTTCCATACCGGCCCCTGTTTGGCATAGATCTCCAACCGTAGCTTCCGGCTTCTGGTCGTCAAGTCGTATTCCCGATTGAGAAAGACGATCTCCGACTCCCGACCCTCTAGAATATCCGCAAGGTAAACTCCACTGGAAGGCTGCCCTTCCCCCAGGTTGGAAAAGGCCGGACCAAGCTCTTGCAGTTGTAACCACCCGTTTTCCTGTCGCAAGAGACCAACCCGGTATTCGGGCCACCCCCAGAGGTCATCGTCGGTCCGCATTAACAATAGAGCCTCTTCTTTACCGTCTTTATCCAAATCGCGCACCACCCAATGGTGGATCCGAAAAGGTGTCATGTATTTAAAAATATAATCGGTGAGTGGCCCCGCAAAATTGGCATCGGGTAAACGGTTGACAAAAGGATTGATCTTCTCATGGAAGGTCCGAAAGAGCAGATATTCGTAACCGCCGTCATACCAGACCGGTTCTTCAATATGGTAATAACGTTCCTTGTAACTCCTGGTCGTCAAAACTTCTTCCTCATCGGGCACAAAAGCACCAAACTCATGATAGGCCCCTTCCGGGAAGGCCGTATAGACCTTTGTTCTCAGAAGCCCGGTCCCCTTATCCAGATCGGCCGTGATCACCCGATAACTAAGGGTCCGGTTCTCGTATTTCTCCAGCATCTGCAGGTGCCAATTGGCGTTAAAGACGGCTGCTTCCTCCATAAAGAGCCCGTTATTGTTTAAGATGGTCAGCTTTAGAGAGGGCAGTTCAGCGCCGTTCCCCAAAAAAGCCAGATGGTGTAGGCCGTTACCCGGTAAAATATAAACCGACTTATATAAGAAACCTTCCTGGTCTCGCGCCCGGCCGTAGGCTTGAAACGGCAGCGGCACCAGCCGGTAACGGCACCGTTCAAAATCCCAATCGGCGATGGCGGCTTGGATCAAAATTTTACTGGGACTGGTCGCCGAGGGGATCAGATATGTAAAGACATATTCTTCATCAATATCATCATCCAGGGCCTGATCCGACTCCCACTCAAGCAGGTTGGCGCTGCCGGGAAGTAAAGGTAGAATCGCCCGCACATCGGAGGGGACCTCGGCCAATTTGTTTAAAGCATTACCCCAACACAAGGTGGTCCGATCTTTTTTCGCTTCCGGTCCAAAAAGCACCGGACGCTGCCGGGAGCGGGAAAAATGCCGGTAGTCCTCCCGGGTCATCTGGTAGGCTTCAGTCCCGCCTTTCAAGCGGTGATCCCGCAGATCCCACACGCGGCTATTCACCGTCAATAGATCGCTGTTGGCTTTACCGTCGAGATAATTCACTTCATGAACGACAAATTGACCTCCATAGTCCATAAACTGGAGGTCATACTGGCCCCGGGCGGTAAACACCGCGATATAACAGTTGTTTTTGTATTTATGCATTGTTAACTCGGCATACGACGAACCTTCCGGTTGAAAGATGGTCCAAAATTCCAGGATCCCGTCGCCATCCAAGTCATCAAGATGGAGGATCCGGTAGGAATAACCGGTCTCGCCGAATTTCATTTTTCCGCCGGTCTTACTATTCCCCTTCCCGAGGTTCACGTAGTAGACCTCTTGGTAACGCCCATCAATCAGGTCGAGTAGCGTAAGGGCGTAATTATCCTTGAGCGTATAAAGCACCAGATACTCGCCATCCGCATCCGGATCAAACTCGGCTAAGGCAAAACACTGGATAATATTGGCGCCGAGAGGTAGATAATTCAGGAGATCGCTATTGGCTTGCGCGACAAGGGGGGAAAGCATAGTTAATAGTAGCATTAAACAAAAAAAGAAAACACCCCAGGTTCTTCTCATTAGAGTAATCCCTCCTTTCTTTTTTAATTCCACATTCTTACGGAACATCCTTTTGTTCGTAGAAAAAATTAGGGACCATTCGGCCCCTAATTGAACTCCACTTTATGGAAGACTTTCTTCCCTTTTTGCAAAAGTAACCCGGACTCCTGGTAATCCTGGGGTTGAATCACCATGCCCACTTCGGTAACGGGTTTTTGGTCAAGCTGTAGTCCTCCTTGGTCAATCAAACGCCGCCCTTCCTTTTTGGAAGAGACCAATCCCGTCTGGACCAAGAGGTCGAGGAGGGAAATCCCTTCGGGATAGGCAGCCCCTTCCAGCTTAGTTACGGGCACAGCCGCGCCGCCCTGGCCCCCGTCCGCAAACAGACGCTCAGCCGTCTCTTGCGCCTTCCGGGCTTCTTCCTCACCATGGGCCAGCTTGGTTACTTCAAAGGCCAAGATCTTTTTGGCTTCATTGATCTCCCGGTCGCGTAAGGCACCAAGCCTTCTCACCTCATCCATTGGCAGGAAAGTAAAGCAGGCTAAAAAGCGTCCTACGTCATCATCGTGGGTATTCCGCCAGTATTGATAAAAGTCGAAGGGTGTGGTTTTTGCGGGATCAAGCCATACCGCCCCAGCTTCGGTCTTGCCCATCTTCTTACCACTGGCCGTCGTCAACAACGGCCACGTTAAACCGAAAGCTTCTTTTCCTTCCAACCGCCGAATCAGATCGGTCCCCGCCAGGATATTCGACCATTGGTCATCGCCGCCCATCTGCAAAGTACAGCCATATTCCCGGTGTAAAACTAAAAAGTCGTAAGCTTGC
>JAAZDX010000005.1 GCA_012512605.1 Bacillota bacterium | reverse complement strand
GTTGGCGATACTGAACAAGGTATCACCGGCGCGAACGGTATATAAGATTCCTCCCGGCGGACACTGTGGTTGTGGGACACAGGCGCTAGCCGGCGGGATACACAGGACCTGACCAGGGAAGATTTGGTCCCCGACCACCTGTGGATTAAAGCGACGTAAGCATTCGACAGAGATTCCGAAGCGGTTGGCAATGCTAAAGAGGGAGTCCCCAGGCTGAACCGTGTATAAGAATCCTCCCGACGGACATTGCGGTGGGGGTGGTGTCGCACAAGCACTGGCTGGTGGGATACACAGGACCTGACCAGGGAAGATTTGATCTCCGACTACCTGTGGATTAAAACGGCGTAGGCATTCGACAGAGATTCCGAAGCGGTTAGCAATGCTAAAGAGGGTGTCTCCGGCGCGCACCGTATATAGAATACCCCCCGGCGGGCAGGATGGTTGTTGCTGTGGTTCAGGAGTCTGGGTAGTTTCGGCAACGTTTTGCTCCTTTGCGGACATTTAGGCACCTCCTCAAGGAATGAGTACTGATCAATCCTGATATTAAGGTATTCGCCGGGCCGAAGGGAGGCACCAAGATTTCGGCATAAAACCTTATTCCATAGGTATAAAGGTATTTGTTCCTAATTGGGGTGTTTTTTCTTTACTTGCGGATTGATCGAAAAAGACCGGGCAAGCCCCGGTCTTTTATTGTGGCTAATTTTTTGACCTTTGTACTGATCAGTCGGGAATGCAAACTTGTTGTCCAACTTGCAATTGATTGGGGTTGATACCTGGGTTAACAGCCGTAATGGCGGCTACCGTGGTTCCGAAACGTTGGGCGAGACTGAAGAGGGTATCGCCCGATTGAATAATGTAAATAAAGCCGGAGCAGGTTCCTGGGCTTGGGGTTGGTGCTGGTGCCGGAATACAAATTTGTTGCCCCACTTGCAGATTGTTCGGATTAACACCGGGGTTTGCGGAAGTTAAAGCCTGTACAGTTACGCCAAAACGGGAAGCGAGGGAGAAGAAAGTATCTCCAGCGCGGATTGTGTAGAGAAAACCGCCAGGACAGGGGCTGGGTCCGGGTGCAGGGGCGGGGACACAAATTTGTTGTCCAACCTGGAGCCGGTTGGGATCAACTCCCGGGTTGGCCGCTTGGAGAGCGGCTACCGTAGTTCCGAACCGCCGGGCGATACTGAAGAAGGTATCGCCTGCCCTGATGGTGTACCTGAAACCACCGGGACAGGGGCCGGGGGAGGGAGCCACCGGAATGCAGATCATCCGCCCGACCTGTAAAGAGTTGGGATCAAGACCAGGATTGGCGTTGATGATTGCCTGAACAGTGGTGTTAAACCGCTGGGCCAGCGCAAAAAGGGTGTCGCCGGGAACAATGGTGTAAATGGTGCCGCCAGGACAGGAGATCTGACTGATGACCATATTCTGTTCATTCATGCCCATCTTTGATTCCTCCATTAGTGATCTACTACAAACTATGCGGCAGTTGGGTAAAAGGTAAGGGGTCAAAGTAATTACTTATTGGGCTTAAAACCGAAATTGGAGAGGTGAAGAGGCTCGTTGAAAAATATTTTACGGTTTAAGAAGGAATATTTCCCTTTATGGCGAAAATGTAAAATGAATTCATTTTTGAACACATATTTAAATACAATGTAGAATACAAATTGATTATGGGGAATTGGGGTATTGGGGAATGCGTATGGAAACGGATTTAACCAAAAACAGAAAAAAAGGCCGCACGCCAAAAAGTTTAAGTGACAAAGTCTATGAAAAACTTAAGCGGATGATTATTGAGGGGAAACTGCGCCCGGGTGAACAGGTTAAACAGATTCAACTGGCCGAAGAACTAAATGTCAGTAGAACCCCGCTGATTAATGCCTTACAAAGGCTTGTCAGTGAAAATTACGTTGAATACCATCCGCAGCGGGGTTATGGAATTCGGAAATTTAATTTGGAAGAGATGAATCAATTACACCGGGTCCGGGAGGCATGTGAAGGAGTGGCGGCTTATGACGCATGTAACTGGATTACTGATGAGCAAGTCAAAGAATTGCGGGCTTTGTTCGAACCCTTTTTAGAAGTTTCTGATTGGGAACCGGAAGTAATGAGGAGATATCAAGAAGCTGATCTGGCCTTCCACCAAAGAATAATCGAAATTTCAAACAATCCCTTTATCAAGCAGGCCCTCGATCATCTTGGTATCTTATATTTTACTTATCAATGGGGTCTATTGCAATCACCGGCGACGGGCATCAAAGACCATTTACTCATTATCCATCATCTAAGTGCGCGCGATCATCAAGCCGCGCGTGCCGCGATGGAAAAGCACTTAATGAAGGGTCGGGAAAACATCGCACATTATTTTAATTAAGAAGTGAAGCAAAAAGGGGGACAAGGTGTTGTATGATCTGGCAATTAAAGACGGTTTAATTTATGACGGTTTAGGTAACGAACCATTCCAAGCTGATATCGGAGTTGCGGACGGTAAGATCAAAACCATCGGTAAGATTGAAGCGGGTGAAGCCTACAAAGTGATTGAGGCGGCCGGGGAGGTTGTCTGTCCCGGGTTTATCGATTTTCATAGCCACGCCGATTTTGCCCTGCTTAACCAGCCCGAAAGTTACGCTAAGGTCTTACAGGGCGTAACAACGGAAGTCATCGGTAATTGTGGTTTTAGTCCGGCCCCGTCCGCACCAGAGACAATGGATTTACTTCGTACATACTTGTTACCGACCTTGGGAAAGACGGAGACCTGGAACTGGTCTACTTTTTCAGAATACTTAACGGCATTGTCCGCAGCCAAGCCTGCGGTAAATTATATACCTCGTTACAGACCGGGGTTATTGACGGACACTTCAACCCCATCAGCGCGATGATTACTTTCCGCATGTATGAAGTCCAAAAATATCTCTCCCTTACCAACCATATTTACGGGGCGATGTACCTGATGATCAATGACAAATGGTTTAATTCCCTGCCCACCGATTATCAGAACGCTCTGATCATTGCCGGCCGAGAAGCCGCAATCACCGCCCGCGGGATGAACCGAATCATGGAAGCAAACGGCCTTGAATTTCTCCGCGAAAAAGGCATGGAAATTATCACTCCCGCTCCTGAAGCCGTTGCTGAAATGCGGCGCTTAGCGCAACCGCCGGTAATTGAGATGTTGAAGAAACAATATGGTGCCGCTTGGGTCGATGAAATTTTGGCGGCGGTAAAGGAAGCAGAGGGTAAATTCTAAATTAGCAATAACCGAAGGAGTTAGCTGTTTTGGCTAACTCCTTCGGACAACAGGAGGATTATTTGATGCAGCCAAAAGAAAACACCTTTTTTCATCAATTTGATAAATGGCTTGAAAAGGTTACCAACTTTTTTGGAATTTCCGTCTTTATCGTGATGGTTATCTCTGTCTTGTTGGGAGTCTTTTTCCGGTATGTATTAGTGAATCCTTTAGTTTGGGCGGAAGAGTTGGCAATCTACGGAATGATCTGGTTGGGCTATTTGGGGATGGGAATTACGATAAAATATAATGAACACCCCTCCTTGACTTTTTTCGTGGAGAAAATGCCCCCCTTTCTGCAGAAGCTCTGTAAATTGGTGGCCAATACCGGTGTGATCGTCTTTTTACTGGTCGCAATTATTTGGGGGTTTGACTACGCGATTAATTCAGGTCAGTTCCGGAGGACGGGGGCATTGGGAAGCTCCATGACGATTCCGCAGTTGTCTGTTCCTGTTGGCGGTCTGCTTGCCCTCTGCCAGTTTTGCTTGCATCTCATTAAGGAACGCCGTAAAGAGGTATAATGCACTGGTCCAATAAATTTAGCATATAAAGAAAGGTGATGTAGCAATGGGTGTTTGGCTATTACCGATCCTTTTGTTATTAATCATAACCGGTATCCCGATCAGTTTCGCTTTGGGTTTTGCCAGTTTACTCGGTTTCATTCTCCTTGATAAAATTGAATTTATCCACTTAATCCCCCAGACTTTATTTTCCGGTTTAAACTCTTTTCCGGTCATGGCAATGCCCTTTTTTATGCTTGCCGGCGAGATTATGACGCGAACTGGAATCACCGATCGTCTGGTTAATCTGGCCATTACTTTGGTCGGCTGGTTACGGGGCGGACTTGGCCATGTCAATGTTTTGGCTAGTGTCTTTTTTGCCGGGATCTCCGGTTCAGCGGTGGCGGACGTGGCAGCGGTGGGACCGATCGAGATCGAGATGATGAGTCGGGCCGGATACAAAAGAAGTTACGCTGCGGCGATGACGGCGGCTTCGGCAGTGGTTGGGCCGATCATTCCACCCAGTATTATCATGGTCATTTACGGCGCGATGATGAATGTGTCAATCGCCGGGATGTTTGCGGCGGGGATTATTCCCGGATTCTTAATCGCTTTGGGGATGATGATCGTTAACCATTTTATCTCGAAAAAACGGGGCTATCCCAAAGGCGAGGTGCCGACGGTCAAAGAAGCCGGGAAGAGTCTGGTCCAAGGGATTGTTCCTTTAATGATGCCCGCGATTATTCTCGGCGGGATTATGTTTGGTATCTTCACGCCAACTGAAGCGGCGGCGGTCGCGGTGGCTTATGCTCTCTTCGTGGGCTTTGTCATCTACCGTAATCTAACGATGAAAGATATAATTCTCTCCTTGAAAGGCGCCTTTCGGACCAGTGGTTCGGTGATGATCATTCTTGGTGCCGGGTCCGTTTTTGCCTGGCTTTTAGCGGTAGATAATGTTCCGCAGCAATTGGCGGAGATCTTTATCACGATTGCCGGCGGTAGCCAATTCATTACGTTGTTAATCATAAATATCTTATTGCTTATTGTCGGAATGTTTATGGATATTACTGCTGCTCTAATTATCCTTGCTCCCGTTTTGGCACCAATCGCAATCAACGTCGGTGTTCACCCTCTCCACATCGGGATCTTAATGTGCGTTAATCTTAATATTGGGTTAATTACCCCCCCGTTGGGCGCTTGTTTGTTTGTGAGCTCTGCTGTGGCTAAGGTGAAATTTAATGAGATCATTAAAGAGGTCTTTCCGTTCATCCTGGTCGAAATTGCCGTTCTTTTCCTTATAACTTATGTTCCAGCAACCACCATGTTTATTCCTAAACTTCTGGGGCTTATCAACTAACAAAGGGGATCTGATCAATGCGAGCCATCCATGCCCAATGTATTTTATGTGCTGCAAAGTACGAATTAACCAAGCTTTATACCTGTGAGAAATGCGGTGGCATCTTAGATGTAATCTACGATTACCACGGCTTATCCAAGCTTAACAAAGCGGCCTTTCCGGGAATGTGGGCGTATATGGAACTATTACCGGTGAGGGACCCCCGATCCGTCATCTCCTTAGGCGAAGGGTGGACGCCGCTACTATCTGTACCACGTTTGGGTGAAAACCTGAATCTAAATTTATATGTGAAAAATGAAACGGTGGAACCAACCGGTTCTTTTAAAGACCGGCCGATCTCGGTCGCGGTCTCAAAGGCGCGGGAATTAGGGGCAAAAACCGTCACCACTTCATCCAGCGGTAATGCCGGGGCAAGCGTTGCTGCCTACGCAGCCCGTGCCGGTCTCGAATGCTATATTTTTGTACCGGCATCTGTGCCGCAAGATAAGTTAACGCAGATTAGAATGTACGGGGCGCAAGTTGTCCAGGTGGGAGGGGAATTTAGTAACGCATACCACATCGCAAAAGAGATCAGTGAACGTCGCGGGTGGTCCAATTTGACCTCGACCTTTGCCAGTCCTTACCCGACGGAAGCGAACAAAACCGTTGCCTACGAGCTTTGGGAACAATTACAGGGTGAACTGCCGGATTGGATATTAATTCCGATTGCCTCCGGGCCCTTGTTAGTCGGAATGTATAAGGGCTTTTGTGAACTTAAAGAAATCGGTCTCATCACCAAAATTCCACGGTTCATTGGGGTACAGGCCGAAGGGTGTGCGCCGATTGTTCGGGCCTTTATGACCGGAACGAAGGTAGTGGCCTGGGAGAGGACGGAGACGATTGCCTCGGGAATTAGCGATTCATTAGCCGGTTATGAACAAGATGGGGATTATACGCTCTGGGCAATTAAGCAATCGAACGGTTATGCGATTGCCGTCAGTGACCAAGAGCTTATTCGTGCTTCCCAAGATCTGGCAAGACTGGAGGGCATCTATGCGGAAACGACCGGAGCGGCATCCATTGCCGCCGTGGAAAAACTCATGGCGATGAAGATTATTAAACCTACCGAACTGGTTGTGAGTGTGGTCACTGGTTCAGGCTTTAAAGATAATGCTTCCTATGGCAAGACCCTACCCGATTTGCCAGTTGTGTCTTCAGTCGAAGAAGCGGAAAGGCTCATCGATGCGAAATGAGGGGCAGGTCTTTAAGCGAGAAAGGGGAAGATAAGGATGACCTACTTTAAACTGCACGGGATTATTCCAGTGCTTGCGGCACCCTTTGATGATACCGGGGAAGTCAATTATCACGATCTGCGTCGCCTGATCAACTTCCAAATTGAGCAAGGGGCGCATGGGATCGCTCTTTTTGGGTTTGCCACCGAGTTCTATAAGCTTTCCGAAGAGGAAAAACGGCAAATGTTGCGCATCGCGGTAGAAGAGACCCAAGGTCGGGTTCCAATTATTGCCACAATTAACGAACAAAGTACTGATTTGGCCGTTTCGAAAGCGGTTGAGATGGAAAAGGACGGCGCTGATGCTATAATGGTTTTACCGCCCTTTCTCATCCCTGCGGGAAAAGAAGCCTTCTTCAATCATGTTCAAGCGGTTGCCGAAGCGGTTCAGCTCCCGATTATGGTCCAGTATGCACCGCAGGAAACCGGAATAACTATTGACGGTGCGGAACTGGCCGGGTTGATGGCAACCAGGGATAACTTACAGTATTTAAAGATCGAGTGTAAACCACCAGGCCCGATGATCTCAGAAGTCTTAAAAGCCAAGCGTTCACCGGTGGAAACCTTAGTGGGTTACGCTGGCCTTCAGATGATCGATGCTCTGCAACGGGGTGCCGTTGGCGTCATGCCCGGTTCCTCCTTGACCGATCTTTATTGCCGCATTTACCATTATCACCGTCAAAGCAAGCTTAATGAGGCGATTAGCTTGCATAACCGCCTAATTCCCTTGTTAAATCTAATTTTTCAATCAATTGAGATGATCATTCTCTGGGAAAAAATAATCTTAAAGCGGAGGGGAGTTATTTCCGCGGATTACTGCCGAAAACCCACTTATATCCCGGATGAAGCGGCGCTTAAGCTTTTTGAGCTTTACTACACCCGGTTAGCAGAAGAACTAAACTAGGAGGGAGAGACTGTGGAAATCGAAAAAAAACTGGAGGAACTTGGTGTTAAATTACCTGAAGCGGCCAAACCGGTAGCAGCCTATGTTCCTTTTAAAAGGACAGGTAACTTGATCTTTATTTCAGGGCAGGACTGTAGAATTAACGGTGAACTACAATATAAAGGGAAAGTTGGCAGGGAGGTAACTGAGGAAGAAGCTTACGCAGCCGCGCGGACCACGGCCATAAATTTATTAGCAGTTCTAAAAAGTGCCATTGGCGACCTTGATAAAGTTAAACAGATAGTAAATTTACATGGCTATGTGAATAGCGCGGAGGGTTTTGTGCGGCAACCCTTTGTCATTAACGGCGCCTCTGAATTTTTGGTCGAAGTGTTTGGCGAGAAGGGTAAACATTCCCGCTGTGCCTTATCCTGTAATGAACTTCCTTTCGATACTCCGGTTGAGATTGAAATGATCGTAGAGGTAGAAGACTGAATTGTTTTATTACGCCTTTGGCCTTAGGCGAAACGATGGTGAAGGGGAGAGAATATGGCTCACTATAAACTGCTGGAAAAACTTTTGAAAAGGGAAGTAGTGCTTGGCCCGTTCTGTAAATTGTCCGATCCGGCCATCTACGAGCTAATTGGGTTAGCCGGTTTTGATTATGCCATTATCGATCTTGAACACGGACCGCTGACCTACGAGTCGGCGCAGAACGCGATTCGTGCCTGCGAATTAGTGGGTATTAGCCCGGTAGTTCGCGTACCAACAAACGAAGAACATTATATCTTAAGAGCGTTGGATATTGGGGCCCATGGGATCCAAGTGCCCGAGATCAACACTAAAGAGCAAGCAGAAAAGCTGGCACAGGCCTGCCGGTACTACCCCAAGGGCAACCGGGGAGTCTGCCGGTTTGTACGGGCGGCGCAGTATTCGCGGATGCCAAAGGACGAATATTTTAAGTTTGCCAATGAAAACCTGACGGTGATCGCTCATTTAGAAGGGGTTGAAGGCGTCAATAACCTTGATGACATTCTTGAAGTAGAAGGCATTGACGTACTCTTTATCGGGCCTTATGACCTTTCTCAATCGATGGGTATTCCGGGGCAAGTTGATCACCCTGACTTGGTAGCGAAAATGCTCTCCATCGTTAAAAAAGCCGAAGAAAAAAATAAAGTAATTGGTACTTTTGTAGAGACTCCCGAAGCTGCCAAAGAATGGATCCGGCGCGGTGTTGGATATATTTCCTATTCGGTAGATGTTGGTCTGATCCTCGATAAATTGGTCAGCGTCGTAAAGGCTGTTCTTTAGCATGCTGGCACCATGTTGCCCAATAATATTATTCCCTCTTTCAGCTTCGCATGGGGCGAAAGCGCAAAGAGGGAATAATGCCATTTAACTACTTTTTAATAAAAGAAGAGAGATGAAAGAGATGTTATGGATTTACTATTTGCTCCTCAGTCTTGGTCACATGGTAATTGACTTGGCGCCAGGCTCATTACTAATTATCATGACTTATCTGAAAAGCAGCATGTCATTAAATTTCACCCAAACCACATTAATATTTTTAACCGCGGAACTGACTTCTTCCTTTTTTCAACCGTTTTTTGGAGTGCTCATTGATAAAAAGAGGGTTCACTGGTTGCTTCCAGCGGCTGTTTTCCTAACCATCGGTGCTATTTCCCTGGTGGGATATATCACCAATTATTATCTATTACTTTTTGTGATCTTTATCGCCGGGATTGGACTCGCCGCTTATCATCCCGAAGCCTCCAAGGATACATATCTTCTGAGCAAGGGAAAGATGCCGGCTTCCGCCATGTCTATTTTCTCAATTGGTGGAACAGCGGGAATGGGGTTAGCTCCTGTGTTGGTTACCTATTTTATTACCAAGGCCGGGCAAAAAGGGACCATGTTTTTCTTAATCCCGGGGTTATTAACAACTTTGCTTTTAGCCTTTGCGCTACCCAGGATAAAAGCGTTCACTGATCCGAATGGGGAAACCAATGAAGTACGGAAAAACATTGGTTACCAAAGTACACAAAGCACAAGGAAGTCCCTGGCCATCCTGCTGGTCTTTGTAATTTTACGTTCCTGGATTCACGCGGGTATATTAAATTTTATCCCCCTTTATTATATGGATTATTTAGGGGAAAGCGCTAGTTATGGGAGCAAATTATTGATGGTGTTTTTAATTTCGGGTGGTGTTGGGATGTTAGTCGCTGGTCCGCTCGCCGACCGTTTTGGACTAAAAAGGGTTTTGTTCTTTTCCATGCTCTTTAGCATCCCTTTCACTTATTTGCTTTTTAACATTGGAAGCTACTGGGGTATGGTCTTTTCCATCTTAACCGGGATGGCGGTGGCCGGGACATTTGGTGTTACGGTGGTGTATGCCCAAAGGATCCTCTTTAATCGCATTGGATTAGCTTCCGCATTAATGCTGGGGGTTGGTTCGGGGATTGGCGCTTTTGGTGCGACGATTCTTGGGGGGATTGCTGATTTGTGGGGCATCACCTATTCGATATGGGTGATAAGCGTTTTGCCGGTTATCGGGCTGGCGCTGGTTTTATTCCTGCCGGAAGTTTCCCGAATAACCGCCGACAGTCACCAGGAGGGTGCTAAGGGTTAACCTTCCTTTCAAGTAGTAAATTGATCCTCCGGGAGTAGCTGGTACCCGTGGTCTTTTAGTATCCCCTCTAGTAGGGGATATTTTTCGGCTTCAAGGACAAGCGCTGCTTGGACTTGCGCATCTAGCACAAAACCGTAACAGTCTTCAATATTGATCTGGTTGGCGGCCAGAAGTTTTAAGAGTTTATGCATCTCACCAGGGCGGTCCGGTAAAAGGACGATGGTTGCTTTGCGTTTGGAGACAGTAATCCCTTCCTCCTGCAAAAGTTGATAGGCCCTTTCCGGCTGGTTGGTGAGTATTTTCACCACGCCAAAGGCCCCAACACTGGCCAGCGATACACCGAAAATGTTAATTCCGTTTTCGGCAAGAATTTTGGTGATTTGTTCTAATTTACCCAGCTTGTTTTCGACAAAGATCGCCAAGTGATAAGCCATCGTTGGCCAACCTCCTTTTTTACTTCCCCTGCTGAGCAGGGAAGATCGGTCCAATGGGACCAGTCCTTTTCTTACTCACCCCGCCGGTCAATAACCCGTTTTGCTTTTCCTTCCCAGACCGGGAGGCTGCTTGGTTCGACAAGTTCAACAACGGGGCTGACGGAGAGTTCGGCCCGGA
The DNA here is from genome assembly GCA_012512605.1 of Bacillota bacterium. Classification (GTDB taxonomy): domain Bacteria; phylum Bacillota; class UBA4882; order UBA10575; family UBA10575; genus Capillibacterium. The sequence goes on along the minus strand of JAAZDX010000005.1, from coordinate 6,563 downwards.
GGTCATCGGTGATCCGGCGCTGCAACTCCGTAAGTCCGGCTAGCGTACCATTGAAGATTTCTTTATCCACTTCTACTTTAACATACAACCGATCCATATAGTTTTCTTTTCTAATTTCTATCACGTAATTCTTACCGACACCCGGGATCCCCATAATCTTCCGTTCAATCTGGACGGGGAAGAGGTTAACACCATTGATAATTAACATGTCATCGGCCCGGCCTTTGATCCGGTCGATGCGCAGGTGGGAACGGCCACAGGGACAGGGTTCAGGGATAATGCGGGTTAAATCCCCGGTGCGGTACCTAAGCAGCGGCATCGCTTCCCGTTTTAGGGTGGTCAGGACCAGTTCCCCTTCTTCGCCGGCGGGTAGGACCTTGCCGGTTTCGGGGTCGATGATTTCGACTAAGAAATAGTCTTCCCAAAGGTGGATCCCATTTTGCGCGGGACATTCAAACCCGACGCCGGGACCGCAGACCTCCGATAAACCATAGGAATTGAAGGCTTTAACGCCGTACAACTCTTCAATCTGGTCACGCATCTCTGCGCTGTGGGGTTCGGAACCGATGATGAAGATTCTCAAGTTTAAGCTTTTCGGGTCAATCCCTTCCGCTTCAAAATGGGTATAAAGCCGCAGGGCGTAACTGGGTAGGATGTGGACCACACTAGTGCCAAAGGTTTGCATAAACCAAATCTGTCGTGTGCTGTTGCCAGGGCCAATGGGGATTGTAAGCGCCCCCAACTTTTCGGCACCGTAGTGGAAGCCAAGTCCCCCAGTGAAAAGGCCGTAACCCATTGTGTTTTGGAAGACATCGCCTTTACGTACGCCGGCCATGTATAAACAACGGGCGACCTGATTGGTCCATTCGGCCACGTCCCTTTCGGTGTGGAAAACAACCGTGGGATTCCCGGTTGTTCCGGACGAAGAGTGGAGGCGGATGACCTTGGTCAGGTCGGTTGTTAAAAAACCGTAGGGGAAGTGATCCCGTAGATCCTGTTTGCAGGTGAAGGGGAAATTTGCTTGAAATTGGGCGAGTGAATCGACCCGAGAAAGGTCGAAGCTGCGGTAAAACTGGGCTTTTCGTGCCCGTTCGATCGTTTGGTTCAACAGTTCCAGTTGGTAGCGGTTTAATTCACCCCGTGCCATCCTTTCCGCCGTTTCTTCCCAATACATCGTCATGGCCATCCCTCCGTCTTACCATTGTTTATCCAGGATAAAATCTTTATCACACTTTATCTATGATACCATAGAAAAGGAAGTTTGGGGAACTGCTATTTCCCGAGCGAAACTGGATATAATGTTATAAAAGTGGTTGCCGTAGGCTTCGTAGAAGCCAAAACGGAGGGGGGAAGAGCATAAACACCCACTGGATTGATGAAAACTATTATTATGATGGGGACGATCTAGGTGCCGTGTATACCCCGGCGGAGACAGTCTTCACCGTTTGGGCGCCAACTGCTCGAAAAGTTAGCTTATGTACTTACCGTCAAGGCCGGGGCGGGGTTAAAACCGTCTATCCGATGAGCCGGGAAAAGGGGGGGATCTGGCGCGGGAAGGTGGACGGCGATTGCCATGGGTTATATTATACTTATGCGGTAACCCATGAGGATGATGTTTTTGAAGTGGTGGATCCCTATGCGCGGGCCGCCGGGGTTAACGGCGTTCGGGGAATGGTGGTTGACCTGGCCCGCACAAACCCCGAGGGTTGGCCCGGGATAGAACGGCCCGTTCTGGACGCAATGGTGGATGCGATCATCTATGAACTGCATGTCCGGGATTTTTCGACCCATCCCCAATCGGGGATTGTACACAAGGGTAAGTTTTTGGCCTTTACGGAAGCCGGAACCCGCGGACCCCAGGGGATCAAGACCGGCCTTGATCATCTGCTCGATTTAGGTATTACCCATCTCCATTTACTGCCCATCTTTGATTTCGCGTCTGTTGATGAAGCCGAACAAGAACATCCCCAGTTCAATTGGGGGTATGACCCGAAAAACTATAATGTTCCGGAAGGCTCCTACGCGACCGATCCCTTCGACGGAACCGTTCGCATCCGTGAATTGAAGGCGGCCATTCAAAGTCTTCACCAGCGAAAGATTGGCGTCATCATGGATGTGGTCTATAACCATACCTACAAAGCCTGGGATTCCAACCTAAACCGGTTGGTCCCCGGTTATTATTACCGTATGAACCCGGACCGGAGTTTTGCTAATGGTTCCGGATGCGGAAATGAACTTGCTTCCGAACGGCCGATGGTGCGGAAACTGATCCTTGATTCGGTGGTCTACTGGGCAACCGAATACCGGGTGGACGGCTTCCGATTTGATCTGATGGGGCTCATGGATCTGGAAACTATGCGCCAGATCCGCCAGACATTGGACCGGATTGCTCCTGGGCTCATCATTTATGGGGAGGGTTGGACCGGCGGGCCCTCACCGCTCCCGGGGGAGCAGGCCGCCCTAAAAGGAAACGCGTCCCAGGTGCCGGGGGTTGCTTTTTTTAACGATTCGGCCCGGGACGGGATCAAAGGGGATGTTTTTAACGGCCCGGAACCGGGTTTTGTCAATGGCCGCCCCGGCCGCGAGGAAAGCGTTAAGTTTGGGATCGTGGCTGCCACTTCCCATCCCCAGCTTTGGTATGAGCGGGTCAATTATGACCATTGGCCCTGGGCTGGTGCGCCCGACCAGTCGGTGGTCTATTGTGAGGCCCATGACAACTTGACCCTCTGGGATAAACTAGGGATGACCAATCCGGATGAACCGGAAGAAATGCGGATCAAAAGGCATAAATTAGGTGGTGCGATTGTGCTGACCAGTCAAGGAGTGCCTTTTCTCCACGCTGGTCAAGATTTTCTCCGGACCAAGGGCGGAAACGCCAACAGTTATTTAGCCCCCGATGAGATCAACCGGTTGGACTGGGCGCGGAAAGCTCGTTTCCATGATGTCTACACCTATTACCGGGGTTTAATTGCCCTCCGCAAAGCCCATCCGGCTTTCCGCCTGCGGACCACCGCACAAATCCAAACCCACCTTCGTTTTCTCGATCTGCCGGCACAGCAGATCGGCTATACCCTGGGGGAACATGCCAACGGCGATCCCTGGCGGCTGATTGTGGTCCTTTTTAACGCCCAAAACGACTGGGTAACGGTGGCGCTTCCCGGCGACGATTGGGTGATCGTTGTTGACCAAGATCGGGCTGGTACGGCGGCCTTGGCCTACCACAATTCCAACCATGTGGAGGTGGCACCGCTCAGCGCTTTGGTCCTGGTGGACCGGGCAAGTTTCCGGTAAAGCCTGGGTAAAAGCAGTCTAAGGTAGTCGCCCATGCTGGCTACCGCCGCATAACGAAGTTGTGAAAATTTATAGCCAGGTGGGCGACAAGCCCCAGAGGTGCTTAACTTGGTTGTTCATACCGACTACAGCCAGTATACGACAGTGTTTTAAATCAAAGTCGAGTGAACAACTAGAGCTATTCTCTAGTTAGAAGGACAGAGCCGGTTACTCTTCTTGTGCTCCACTTTTGAAGAAGGGAAAAGGCTGGCCAAAGATGAATTCCCAGAGGTTGGCGGGGGCCCGGCACACTTCACAGGTGGCCGTCGGGTGGGCACCCCAGACAAAGTCTTTCTCCTCCACCTGTTGACAGTGGGCATTGGGCAAGAGCCCGGTTCTTTGACAGACCTGTAGCCGGATCTTGCGGTGGCGGGCGCAGTACATCACTGGTGCGGTGCCATAAAGGAAATATTCGTTATAACTGGGACAATCCGGCGCAGCCAGGAGTCCGGTCTCCCGGCAGATCCGGCGGGTGACAATTCCTTCGGGGACGGGAAAATTTCGGACCGGAGCATCATTTAAAGCTTTCTTCATAAAAGCGGCCCATAATGGTGCGGCCAGAGACCCCCCGCCGGCGGGGAGTGGTTTGTTCTGATCATCACCAAGATAGACGACAGCGGCCAGATCGGGGGTGAACCCGACAAACCAGGCATCCCGGTTGCCTTGGGAAGTTCCGGTTTTTCCGGCGGCAGGGCGTTGCAGGGTTGCCCGGACGCCGGCGGCTGTTCCCCCAGGGCCGATGGCATCCTCGAGGACGGAGGTGATGAGGAAAGCAAGCCGTTCGTCTAGGATCTGGCGGGGACGGGTTTTCCGTTCCCAGATCATTTTACCCTCCGCATTATAGATCCGTTGTACGGTGTGCAGCGGAGCTGATTTTCCCCGATTGGCCAGGGGGAGATAGGCTTGGAGCAGTTCAAAAGGGGCCACTTCCGCTGTTCCTAAAGCGAGAGACAGGTTTTGGGGTAAGGCGGAAGCAATTCCTAAGCGACGGGCCATGTTAATTGCCGGTTTTATTCCTAAACGCTGATGCAGGGTGACCGCAACAATATTACAGGAAGTGGCTAAAGCCTCGCGGAGGGTCAAATCCCGGTTGTGATAAGGATGGCTTCCGTAATCGCGCGGTTCGTAGCTTTCCGTTTCACTTGTGGGAAAGGAGACGGCCCGGCAGGGGATGGTAGAAGCTAAAGTATAACCTGCTTCCAAGGCGGCCAGATAAACAAAGGGCTTAAAGGCGGAACCCGGTTGGCGAAAAGCATTGGTGCTGCGGTTGAAGGGCGTTTTATAATAATCGGTGCCGCCAACGAGAGCTTTGACTGCTCCGCTGGTGGGGTCGGCGGCAATCAAGGCCCCCTGGGGCTGAAGATCCCTCTGGAGCGGGGCCAGATGGTTATGCAAGGCTTCTTCCGCTGCTTTTTGCGTTGGGAGGGAGAGGGTGGTTTCGATGGTCAGGCCAAGATTTTGGATCTGCTCTTTCGAGATGTTGAGGATGCGACTGGCTTCTTCCAGCGCATAGTCGAGAAAGTACAAGGCCTGCCGGGGAGTTTTCTTCAGACCGGGGAGGCGTAACGGTTCCCGCAAAATCTCCTCTCGTTCCGCGGCCGAAAGGATACCGACCTTCACCATCCGCGCGAGGACCGTTTGCAGGCGCGCGGTAGCCGCCTCCCGGTTCAGATAGGGCGAATAATGTCCGGGGCCTTTAGGCAGACCGGCCAGAAGCGCAAGCTCGGCGCGGTTCAAGGCGGAGAGTGGCCGCCCAAAATAGGTGAGCGCTGCGGTTTTGACGCCAAAGGCACCGTGACCGAAGTAGATCTGGTTTAAATATAGCTCCAGGATCTCTTCTTTCGTATAATGCAATTCCAGTCTTAAGGCTAAAAAAAGCTCTTTAAATTTCCGGATCAGGGTTCGTTCGGCCGATAGGTAACAATTCTTGGCCACTTGTTGTGTGATCGTACTAAACCCTTGTAACCCTTCGCGTACAAACAGATTATGATAAACAGCGCGGCCGAAACTGACCGGACTGAAACCATTGTGTTGATAAAAACGGTGGTCTTCCACGGCCAAAAAGGCCTGTTGTAAAAAGATCGGAATCTCCGATAGCGATGCCAGTTCACGGTTTTCCCGGTAGAGCAAGCCGATGATCTCGCCCTCGGCGCTCAGGACCCGGCTGGTCACCGGTTGCTCGGGAGGGGCCAAGGGCAGGCAGAGAATGACCAATAAGGTGATGGTCACGGCGAGAAAGACCTTTTGGAGGAGGACGCGCCAGCGCTGTCTCCACCCGCTCCAATCTTCATTTCCGTTCAGTTTTATCATTTCATCCATTCCGTTTCACCCGAATCCAGGAAAGGCATTATGAAAAGAAAACGCCCTATTTCGGGGGCGGATTTTGGTGCGCGTTTTCCGGGGTGTTCTGTAGGTTTTTCCGGGACAAGCGGCGGTAGTTCAGGGCCTGTCGCCCCCACAGGGCAAGATTAAGGAGGGCCAGTTTTTTCAGAAAACCGCTTTTCATGGGAACTCCTTTCTCCGGCGATTTGTTCGCACAAAGCTTTCTATAGGGCGAGTGCCATGTCTTCAAATCTCCGTTTGACCTTTTCAGCGGAGGAGTAGATCCGGTAATCGAGCGCGGGAAAGATGTTATCTTTGGCTTCCAGCTCCTGGAGCCACCTTTCGTCAATCCGGTTCCCCATGATCTGCTCATAAAGGCCGATCAAGCGTCCGATGTGGTCCTGGGTTCGCCGGACCGCATAGGGCACGACCGTACCGGTCTTCATGATAAACGCCCAATCGCTGCGCTGGGCGAGGAGTAATTCACGGGCGGCCTGGTTTAAGGCCCGCTGCAGGAGACCGGTGGCTTCCGGAAAGGTGTTGGCCATCTCCACCATGCGTTTGGCTCCTTGGTGGAGATGCCGGTAGATCCAGTCGTTACTACCCTCCAACCAGACCTCGTTGTACCCTTTATAGCCCCAGCTCGAGAGGGAAGGGGTACTGACCTGGTTCCGCGGGTAAAGACCTAAATAATCAGAAGGCGTGACCAACTTTACTGTCTGCTGGTCGTAATAGATTTTCCGAATCAAGAAATCCAGCCATTGGGGGCCCTCGAACCACCAGTGGCCGAAGAGTTCGGCGTCGTAAGGGGAGACAATAAGCGGTTTTCGGTCCAAAAAGGAGGACAGGTATTCGATCTGTTTTTCACGGTTAAACATGAAGTTGCCCGCGTGGATCGCCGCCTTTTCCCG
>JAAZDX010000052.1 GCA_012512605.1 Bacillota bacterium | reverse complement strand
CATTGGTATAACGGCTCATCAGATCGCCATGGGTATGGGTATCAAAGTATTTAACCGGCAGCGACTGCATATGGGCGACCATTTCGTCCCGGATCTCTTTTAACACTCCCTGGGCGATAACCGCCATCAGCCGGTAAAAAAGATAAGTCGCCGCCACCCCCGCCAGGAAAATTCCGGCCATGATTAACAAAGCATCGCGTAGCCCGCTAAAGTCTGGTTCGGCCATACCCACCAACGGAGTGATGTAATCGTCGATTAAAACCTGGAGAAAAAGGGAGCCTGCCACTCCGGCCAAGGAACTAAGCAAGATACAAACAAGAACCAAAGCAAAATAACCCTTGTATTTGCGGGTTATATAGGAAATAAGGCGCTTAAGGGTAGGCCCCTGCCCTGCGGCCTTCCCGCGGGGCCCCCACGTTCTTCTTCTGTTAGGCGGCACCATGGTCATCTCCCCCTCTAAGCTGTGAATGATAGACCTCGCGGTAAATCTGGTTGGTCGCCAAAAGTTCATCGTGGCTACCGACTGCTACCACACGCCCTTGGTCCATAACAATAATTTGGTCGGCATCCATGACGGAAGCCACCCGCTGGGCAATGATCAATTTAGTCGTCTCCGGAATCATCTCCCGGAAAGCTTTCCGGATTAAGGCATCGGTCTTGGTATCCACCGCGCTGGTGGAATCATCAAGAATTAAGATCTTCGGTTTTTTCAGCAACGCCCGGGCAATACAGAGACGCTGTTTCTGTCCGCCAGAAAGGTTGACGCCGCCCTGTTCCAAATAGGTGTCATACCCTTCGGGAAAAGCCCGGATAAACCCATCGGCCTGCGCTAAGCGGCAAACCGCAATCAACTCTTCATCGGTGGCGTTGGCGTTCCCCCACCGGAGGTTCTCTTTAATGGTGCCGGAGAAAAGAACATTCTTCTGTAGAACCATCGCCACCTGCTCTCTTAAAGCCTGCAGATCATAGGAGCGGACATCAACCCCGCCTACATAAACCGTCCCGTGGGTAACATCATAAAGGCGGGGAATCAATTGCACCAAGGTTGATTTTCCGCTGCCGGTACCCCCAATGATCCCCACAGTTTGACCGGATTCGATCTGCAGATCAACATCGACCAGGCATAATTTGTTCGGGTTCTTAGAATAGCCAAAGCTCACCTTCTCAAAACGGATCCCACCATCTTTCACGGTCATGACCGGATGTTCCGGATTGTGCAGATCCTTCTCTTCGTTCAGGACTTCCACAATCCGTTCGGCCGAAGCCCTTGAGATGGTGATCATCACAAAAACCATGGAGAGCATCATCAGGCTCATCAAGATCTGTAATGTATAAGAGAAGAGACTGACCAGTTGGCCGGTGGTCATTGTCGTCGCCACCACCATCCGTGCCCCCACCCATGAGATAAAGAGCAGACAAATATAGATGGCCGACTGCATCAAAGGTGCGTTAAAGGCGAGGATCTTTTCGGCCAGCGTAAAATCAGTGTAAATCTGCCGCGATACCTCGTTAAACTTCTTCTTTTCATGTTCTTCCCGGACAAAGGATTTAACCACCCGTATCCCGCGTAAATTCTCCTGGACCACCCGGTTCAAACGGTCGTAAGCCCGGAAGATCCGGTTAAAGACGGGAAAAGCTCTCCGCGCAATCAGGTAGAGACCTCCTCCCAAAAAGGGGATCACTACTAAAAAAATGAAGGAAAGGCGGGGGTTAACGCGAAATGACATTAATAGCGAGAAGAATAGCATCATCGGACTTCGAACGGCAACCCGGATCACCATCTGGTAAGCATGTTGGACGTTGGTCACATCCGTAGTTAACCGCGTAACCAGACTGGCCGTGGAAAAACGGTCAATGTTATAAAAGGAAAAATCCTGAATCGTATAGTACATTTTTTTCCGCAGATTCGCAGCAAAGCCGGCCGAAGCACGGGACGCATACAAACCAGCGACAACCCCGAAGGTCAAAGAGAACAGCACCGCGGCCACCAGTATCCCGCCGAGTTTCAAAATAACATCCATTTGTCCTAAAACGATCCCCTTGTCGATCAGGCTTGCCATGATGAGTGGGATTAAAACCTCCAGCACCACTTCGCCGGTGACTGTGAGCGGAGCCAAAAGCGATTCTTTTTTATACTCACCAATACAACTAAATAATTGTTTAATCATCTCAGTCCTCCGTTTTCAAGCCAAAATAAGTAATTCGGTTTATTTATTATTTATTCTTCTTTGTCTTCTTCCAGCTTACGCTTGAACTTATCTAAGCATAAAAAAGACGCCCACCGCTTTGACTTAAGTACTGGCGCATTTTTTTCCAACCCCTAAGTCTTTTCGATAATCAGTTCGTGGCGGGCAAGGACTTTTCCTTTCTCCTAAAGAATAAGAACTAGTAAACCGATGTTTTAAATGGTATAATATGTTGTATTAAGTATATTATTTACAGGTTTGGAATGGGTTTCCTGTATCCAAGGAAACCTGTTTTTCGATATCGTTGTCAAACTCAATCCATATGGGAGGGGGCATAGCCATAATGAAGAGATTTTTTGCGTTTTTACGGAGAAGTTTAACCAAGATCAGCGTGTTTTACCAAATCCTCTTAATCATCATCCTAATGGTGGGTTTTATGGTGGGGCAAAGCATCAGTAGCAACAAAGCGATGGATATGATTCAAAAGAATACAAAAATGATTTACGACAACACCGCCGCCATATCAGCCCAAGACAGCATCGATATTGAAATTGAAGTGGAAAGAATCCGCGGACAATATTTGGCCTTACTGGCTGGTGAATCTTTCGGGAGTTCCTCCTCCCAAATCAACCTGAATGCCTTGTTCAACAAGATAAAAGCCCGGAGGCATATTGATGATGCTACCAACAAAAGGCTGGATGAAACTTTCGCTAACATCAGAACAATTATGGAAAGACCGATTAGCTCCGAAAATTACCAAGCGCTCAGCCGTGAAGTAGATAATTTACATAGCTCGTTAAGGTTTATCCGTAATACTACCGCCAGCGTTAATTTTAACTTATACTTAGACAGTGAAAGTTTTGCCACCAGACTCAGGACATCCAATCGAAGGTTGGTGGCCAGTGGTATTGTGTGCATATCCTTGATTGGTCTGCTGATCGCCTTCACTATTTATGTCCCCTTTAAAAATATGGTCAAAAGGGTAAAATCCCTTGAAACCGGTGATCTGACCGAAGATGCCATCGTCGCCATCGGTTCGCTAGAAGCCGCCGCAGCAATCAGTGGGCTCAACAAAGCCATTACGGGGCTACGGGGATTAGTTACAAATATCAGTAACCAGTCCCTCACCCTGGATCATGCCAGCGTGAAACTGAGCACCATCTCCTCAGACACCAGCACGTTGGCAGCGGAAGTCGCAAAGGCCACCAATGAACTGGCGACCGCTTCTTCGGAACAAGTGCGACAAATAGCCGAAGCGATTAATACCATTCAGGAATTGTCAAATATGGTGACTAAAGTTACCCAAGATTCGCAAAGGATCAGCCAGGTTTCCAACGAAGTAGCCCAATCGGCGGAACTGGGACAGAAAGTCACCAGCAATGTGGCGGACGAGATCAGCGCCTTATATGATTCTACGCAAGAAGTAACCAACGCCATGAATATGCTGCTTCGTTCCTCGGAAGAGATCAGCGGCATTACCTCGATCATCGAAGGTATTGCGGAACAGACCAGCCTGTTGGCTTTGAACGCCTCGATTGAAGCCGCCCGGGCAAGAGAACACGGAAAAGGCTTTGCTGTTGTCGCTACGGAAGTAGCAAAACTGGCCAAACGGTCAAAAGAATCAGCCCGTTCCATCGCGGAGTTAATCAGTGAAATGAAAGACCACACCGATCAGACGGTCCGGGCCATGCAGGAAGAGATCGCAAGGACCGTAACCAGCAAAGAATTGGTGGAGAAAGCCGTGGTCACCTTCGAAGAGATTAGCAAGCGACTAATGAATACCATCGCAGAGATCAATCTCATCGCAAAATCCACCGAACTAATGGCCGCCCTAAACGTGAAAGCAACCGATGCGGTCACCGCCATTTCAGCCATTAGTGAACAGAACTTAGCCAGTACGGAAGAAGTCTCCGCCGCCACTCAAGAGCAAAGCGCCGCCATGGAACAGGTTACTATGCTGGCCGATAATTTAAGGAATATTGCCCGTAGCCTACGGCAAGCCGTAGAAAAGTTCATACTAGGTTGATTGGGGACCAACGAAACAGTTGGAGGATGGTTTTTGATGAAAAAAGTAGCTCTCATTGCCCATGACCAAAAGAAGCAGCAGATCATTGACTTTGTGAAACGAAACCAAAGCCTCTTCGCCCAGTGTGAGCTGGTCGCCACTGGAACGACCGGACGCCTAATTGAACAGGAGTGTAAAATCCCCGTGCAACGCATGCAGTCGGGGCCTTTTGGCGGCGACCAGCAGATCGGAGCGCTAGTCTCCACCGATGAAATTGAGATGGTCATTTTCTTACGCGACCCACTGACTGCTCAGCCCCATGAGCCGGACGTCACTGCATTACTGCGGGTTTGCGATGTTCACAATGTGCCTTTGGCAACCAATCTGGCCACCGCTGAGATGCTCATCAAGGCTTTACGCGAACAGATAGAAAGTAACATTAAAGCTTGTTGATTATCCGGCTTCCGCTCAGTTTCCCCGAGTTATTGCGTTAAGGTATACCCGGCGCATAACAAGGGAAACCTACACTCTGATAATATAAATTACTGGAGTGTCGCATGAGCAACCAAAACAACCTTCTCGAACCGGCAGCCGAAAAAGTACCGAGCGGCCCGCATGAAAGCTTCGGTGCCGATCTCCAGTTCAATCTGACGCTAATCCGAAGCAGGCTCTGCTCAAACCGGCTTAAGTATAAGCTATTAACGGTCGGTAAAGTGAATCCGAAAAAACTCGCCATCGCTTATTTTGAAGGTAGAGCAGATCCGCAGTAACTGGAAAGATTGATCAATAAAATTGACCGGCTGAAGCTGGACAATCTTATGGGCGCTGGCCACCTGGAAACACTGATCAAGGATTTTCCGCGCTCCCCCTTTCCGCAATTTCAAGCCACTACCCGGCCGGATCAAGCCATTAGCAGCTTGTTGGCGGGGAAATTCCTTATTCTCCTCGAAGGTACCCCCGTGGCCCTGTGCGCACCAGTGAGTTTTTTTGATTTTTTCACGCAGCCGGATGACCCGAATCTAAATTGGTTATTTCGGCCCTTCATCCGCTTTCTCCGCCTCTTAGCAGCAGGTCTTGCCGTCTTTCTTCCCGCCCTCTACGTTGCCATCATCTCTTTCCACTTCTATATCATCCCGGTTTATTTCCTCATGCCACTGGCCGAAACCCGATTACAGGTTCCCTTTCCGCCAATCGTCGAGGTCTTATTCTTTGAAACCATGGTTGAACTTCTCCGAGAATCCGCCCCCCGCTTCACGTCGCACCTTGGCACCAGTATCGGCATTATGGCTGGCATTTTACTGAGCCTTACGGCCATCTCCACCAAGATGGTCAGCAGTGTGACCGTCATCGTGAGCATGGTGACCCTGATCGCTTCATTAATCCTGCCTGCCTATGATCTAGGCTTATCGGCCCGGATCCTAAAATTTACCGCCCTCTTCTTCGCCGCGCTCTTCGGAGTGCTTGGTTTAGTCGTTACTGCTTCGGTAACCTTTGCGCATCTGGTTACCTTAGAATCTTTGGGGCAACCATATTTTCAGCCCCTGATCCCTTTTAAACTGGGGAAAAAACATTAGCAAAAGAGGCCGCGATCGTGGAAGACCGCAATCAAATCACTGCTAAACAATTGGGGATTTTCATCTTATCAGCCCAAGTCGGGCTGGGGGTAATCGGGTTACCTTCCGAACTTGCAAAAGAAGTTGGCCATGATGGCTGGATTTCGATCCTCAGCGCGGGACTCCTAAGCACCTTGGTCACCGTTGTCGTTATTGCTCTGCTCAGAAGGTATTCCAATCAATCCATCTTTGAAATCAACCGGTATTTATTCGGAAAGGTCCCGGGGCAAACCATCAACGTCCTTTTATTCCTCTACCTAAGCTTTTCAATGGTCGCGGCTTTTCGCTATTTTACTGAGTTCATTAAGTTATTCACCTTGGAAGCGACTCCCGAAATCATCCTGGCGCTCTTGATCATCGCTCCAACCATTTATCTTAGTTGGTATGGATTAAAACCGGTCGCTCGCTTTTCCCAGATTATCTTTTTCATTCTTTTCTTTATTTTAGTGCTAAGTTCATTGACGATCAAAAAAGTCCGGTTTACTTTTTTAATGCCCGTCGGTACCGCGGGTCTCGCTGCCCTTGGTCAAAGCATCATTCCGGCCACCCTTGCTTTTATTGGGCTGGAATTAACAGTTTTTCTGTATCCTTATATAAAAGATAAGGATAACACCTTAAAATGGGTAGTGAGCGCCAACCTATGCACGATGGTCTTTATTATCATCATTTTTCTGGTCACCACAGGGCTGTTTGGCGAAAACCTGTTAAAGATGCAGGTTGCCCCGCTATTTAATCTGGCCCGGTATTGCCGGGTGCCTTACTTCGACCGGATTGATTTATTGTTTATCCTCCTATGGTTTCCCCTTTTAGAAAGCACTTTCCGTTCCTATTTTTTCACTACTTACGACAGCCTGCGGCGGTCTTTTCCCTGGAAAAACCAGAAAAAAATCTACGGTCTGTATACCGCTCTGACCATTCTGCTTAGTCGCCTCCCCAAAGATATGACCCAATCCACGCAACTGGCCAAAGGCGTCAATCTATCCGGGATCGCCGTTTTCGTCTTTTTGATCCTTTGTTACCTCTATTCCTTGATCAAACAAAGGAACGCAACCCCGAAATGAGGAACAAGCTAATCGTCTTCATCATCACCTTCGGCAGTATATTTCTGTTTTCCGGTTGTTGGGATCAGAAGCTAGTCAAGCAGACCGGTTTTGCGTTACAGATGGGGTTTGAGTTATCACCAGAACATAAACTCTTAATTACCAGTAGTTACCCGGCGATCGGTGCCAAAGAAAGAGACCAGGATGAGATCGTTAGCGCCGAGGGACATTTACTGCTGGAAGTCGGAAACAAACAGAAAACAACCTCGGCCAAAGTCATTAGTTACGGAAAAGTCCAACAAATCCTTTTTTCTAAAGACCTGGCCGCGCTGGGTATTCAACAGATCATGGAGATCCTGGAACGGGCACCGCTTAATCCCCCCGTCTCCTATGTGGTAATTGTCGACGGTAGTCCGAAAGAACTGTTGGAAAAGGCCGAGACCTTCACCACTAAGCCCCGCTCGACGCTTTACATCAACCAACTCCTTTTGAATAATATCAATTCCGCAACTACGCCGGATACTTGCACCTATGACTTTATTATCCGTTATTTCGCTCCGGGTCTCGATCCGATCACCCCCCTGGTCAAGCTGGAAACCGACGGGATCAGGGTCCTTGGCTCGGCCTTGTTTGCCGGGGATAAGCTGGTTGGTACCATCGATCCGCAGCAAACTGCTTTCTTGTTAGCCATGATGGGCCAATTTAAGAACGCGGACTTAGTTTTCGACCCGCTTGCTCCGGAAAAAAACCCATCCCTAAAAAAGGGTCTTGCCCTCACTAATGTCAAGAGTCGGAGGAAAATCCAGGTTAGCGTTGAAAATGAACGTCCAGTAGCCGACATTGCTTTAGCTTTTACCGCATCTTTAATTGAATACCACCGGGATGCCCTTGATCAGCCGTCCGTACAAAAGAAGATTGAAGAACAACTTGCCGAGCAGATTAAACAGGCTTGTCTGGAAATCATCCGCTATACGCAAGAGATTGGCAGCGACCCAATGGGCATCGGGGACCGGATCCGGGCAAAATATCCCGCTTATTGGCAGCAAGTCGACTGGAGCGCCGCCTATCGGGAGACCATCTTTAGGATCAGTGTGAAGTTGGACCTCCTGCAATACGGCGCAATCAACTAACATTGACTAAATTCGCTTCGTAAATCAAGGCCGCCGGCGTGGACGACTCCATAAAAACTAGTCAGTCCTGGCCAAACGGAAGCCATAGAAAGCGATGGCGTGGTTAGAGCCAACCCCATTTTCATAGCTAACGAGCAAATTATAAGGTGCTATCAAAGGCGCTCCTATTGAAGATCCAACATCACCACCGCGTGCTACCCGCATGATTCCAATTTCCTCATCCTGAAACCAGTGTTGGTCAAAGCATAATTCCCAGACGTTCCCACTCATATCAAAGAGGCCAAAGGGATTACTCTTCTTCTTTGCCACCGGTTGGGTTTGACCCCCGCTATTCTCCGCATACCAAACATAATCCCCAATTTGCGTTGTTGTTGCCGCCTCCGGCGGATAGCAAGAACCGGAGAGATCGCCGCTGGCGTGGTTCCAGGGCAGCCAGTTGCTCCCATCAATATAACGCGCCGCCAGTTCCCATTCCTTACTCGCCGGCAGGCGGAAGCCTTTGGCAGTGGTCGAGGGCGTTGCATTATCGCAAACACCAGCGTTGGCATCGCGGGAATCACGGATTGGCTTCTCTTCACTGTCTATATAGACACAAGCCCAATTGGTCCCGTGTTCTGCGTTATAGTACTCGGTTAACGCATTACACCATACAATGGCATCGCGCCAACTTATTGTGGTGACCGGCTGCGTTAGGTCCGGGTCCGGGTCATAATAACTGCCAGGATGCCCGTTGTTATTAAAATAGTACCTTGCATTCCCCCGTGCTTCCGCAGTTGCCCAGTTATATACTTCGGACCATAATTTGTAAGTGACCTCGGTATCACCGATCCAATAAGCATAATCGATGGTGGTCTCCGTATCAAACATGCCAAAGGGAAAGATCAGCCCGGCCGGGGCCTGGCGCATCCTAAATTCAACGCCATTCACCACATGAGCAATCGGCTCCGTCGACTGTACCGGATAAGTGGAATAAACAAAAGTCGCGATGTTGCTGGCCAGCATCCCCTCTTTTACGGCTAAAGCCTTTAGGATCACGCCCCCTTCCGTAACCACCGGTTTTTGCGTATCGCTATAAACCATACTCCCGGTTGTCGGCTCGCTACCATTCACCGTATAATAAATGGTAGCGCCGTCAGTGGTTGTGGTTAGGGTTATTTCCGTACCAACCACCACTTTGCCTCCCAACGGCGAAGCGGTGGGTGCCGCGACCTGATTTGGCTTTAGTTCAGTGAAGGAAGCAACAAGTTGTTTATGGCCGTTCATCACTATGACCCTGCGGTCGCCTTTCACCATCACTTCATTCTTGTTTGGCCCGTCCCAGCCGCTGAACTCATACCCCTCTCCAGCGACGGGCCTCAGCGTCACCTCGGTATTTTTTGGGTAGGTTCCTCCGTCCGGAGTCAGTGAAACCACACCCGCCCCTTCCGGGTCAATGGTCACATTTAAGCTATAATCCGCGGTGTTTCCACCATTTCCTCCCCTTTTCCCATTTCCCACAACCGCTGGAAAGGACCACCACAATTAAACAAAAAACTACGAACAATAACTTCAAAGGTTCATTTATTCCCCCCCTGATTCACCAAGTCCGTCTTTGGAGTCAGTTCATGCTCCCTTCTAAACTTTAACATCATAAACTCAACAAAATCTAAACTAAGAGGATGCGAGTATACGTTAGTGTATAATTAAGTTCGCAATTTCATAAAAGGAAAAAGCCATCGGGACTCCGAAATGGTAAGTTGCTCAAAACAAACCCAAAAAGGAGTGATCCGATGGCTTACCATAAGGATACCGCGAATT
>JAAZDX010000051.1 GCA_012512605.1 Bacillota bacterium | reverse complement strand
TCGAGATGGTCATCCCCAGGCTGAAGTTTGGCGCCATGGTCAGTACGGAAGAGGAGTTGGTCGCGATCAGCGGTTGGGGGGTTAACCCGGATCAGGAGGTTATCTTTACTAATATTGAAGACTACCTGGTCGAAGGACGGATGGTGGAACCTGGTAAACAAGAAGTGGTCATGGGTTCCGCTTTATTGGCGAAATTAGACCGGCGGGTTGGGGAGACCGTCACGATTTTAATGAATACCACCTTTGGATCTTTGCGCGGGGTGACCTTTAAAATTGTCGGCCGACTGGAAAGCGGGTTGAAGGTCTTAAATGAACATCTCTTCTACCTGCCGCTCGATCAAGCCCAACGGATCTTAGAGATGGAAGGCCAGGCGACCGAGGTATTGCTGGTTACCCCCAAGCGGAACCTGGTAAACAAAGTATTACCGGAGGTTAAGGGGTTAATCGCGGAGCGTGGGGCCGCCGAGCGTTATCTGGCTTTGAGTTATAAAGAGGCCAGCGATATTATGGCCTTTTTGGAAATGGCTAATATTATATATAACGAGGTCTATATTTTCCTGGTCTTGCTCGGCTGTATTGTGGTGATTATGACAATGATCATGGTTGTCAAGGAACGGACGAAGGAGATCGGGATGATGATGGCTTTGGGCCTGGAAAGTAAGGATATATTGCAGCTGTTTGTGATTGAGGGGGCGATTATGGGGAGCATCGGCAGTTTGCTCGGTGCTCTTTCCGGTTCGCTGTTCACCGGCTATCTAGCCGAGCGCGGGATCGATTTCAGTAAAGCGGTCAGTGCCTTTGATGCGGCGCATTTAATTAACCCAATTATTTATCCGGTTTCTTCCCCAGGGAATGCTCTTTTTGCTTTTGTACTGGGAACGATCATTGTCACCATTGCCTGTTTAATTCCGGCCCGGAGAGCAGCCCGGTTGGAACCGACCGCGGCGATGAGGGAAGAGTGAGATCGGCACAGGATATAGTCGGAGGCTGGAATCTGGCAGCTAGAGCTGGAAGCTTGATGTTAAGCGGAGAAAAAAGAAGGGGGTCAAGGCCGATGAAAAAGTCAATGGTTATCTTGATTATTACTTTTATGTTGTTCTCAATCTTCGCCACCGTGGTCTGGGGCGCACTGACCGCGGAAGAGATTATCAAACGGCGGGACGATAATGAACACTTCGAGACGGCACAGGTCGAGGCGGAGATGGTCATTATCAACCGGAACCGGCGAATCGTCAAAACTATGACCTCTTATGCCCAGGGTGATAATGGTTTGGTTGTTTTCACCAACCCGCGGGACCGGGGCACCAAGTTCTTAAAACGCGGTGATGATCTGTGGATGTTCTTCCCGGAGGCGGAAGATCTGGTCAAGATCTCCGGGCACATGTTGAACCAGGGGATCATGGGCAGTGATTTTTCCTACCAAGATGTGATGGAATCGGATAAGTTGACCGACTTATATAACTTTGAATTAATCGGCGAAGAAGTAATCGACGGGCGTCCCTGCTATGTCTTGGCGGGGACAGCGGCCCCTGGGAAAGAGGTCTCCTACTACCGGCGGAAATCCTGGGTGGATAAAGAGCGGTTTGTGGGGCTAAAAGAAGAGCTCTACGCGCGGAGTGGGCGCCTCTTGAAAGTGATGACGGTCACGAAAGTAGCGGTGATAGAAGGACGCTGGTATCCAGTGGAGTCGGTAATGGAGGATAAACTGCGGCGTGATACAAGGACTGAGTTTATTATCAAAGCGATTGAGTTTAACCCGCAGATTCCGGCGGGGACTTTTACTCTGGAGAATTTACGGTAGTGATTAGCGATGGGCGCAAGGTTCAGGCCGCATGTAACGAGCGACGGGAAGAGAATATCGAGAATCTTTCCTCGGATTGCTAATCGCTTAATAACAGTCATTTTCAACGGTAATAGAGGTTAAAACCGTGAAATCCGGCCGGGTTTCCCGGCTGGATTTTTGCCGTTGCAGGGCGGAATCTACAGCCGTTCACGGTTGCCTTAAAGACAGTAAACAGTCGTGTATACTTGACAACAGTTGTGTATGGTTGTATGATAAAACAGGGAGGTAACTTTTAATGGAAAAATATCTTACTGCCTATGAACTGGCGGACCTTCTGAATCTATCGGTGGAGACGATCTGGCGGTACTCGCGGTAAAACAAAATTCCCGTAATAATGCTGGGGAAGAAACAGTACCGCTATAAAAAAGAAGATGTGCTCGCGGCTCTGGCGGCTGGTGGTGAACTTGTTCAGGAGAAACGGGCGCTCTATGCCAAACAGGGCGAATATACCTATGTAGATTACTTGCAACTCCCGGAAGAGCCAGGTTATCGCTATGAAATCCTCGAAGGATTCCTGGTCAAGGAGCCTTCGCCTTCGCTGCAACACCAACGGGTATCCCGGGAATTAGGGTTTCAGTTAAAAATCTTCTTTGATGAATTTAACCCGGAAGGAGAAATTTTCAACGCTCCCCTCGATGTTACCCTGGGCGAACGTAATGTGGTTCAGCCCGATATTTTATTTATTTCGAGCAAGCGGAGAGAGATCATGCGGAAAGAACGCATTGACGGTCCCTGTGATTTAGCGGTGGAAATATTGTCACCTTCGAGCCGCCGGAAGGACCGGCTGAAAAAGATGGAAATCTACCGGAAAGCAGGCATCCCCCATTACTGGATCGTTGACCCGGACGAGAAGATCCTGGAAGCCTATCAACTCAAGGGGGAGCATTACTTCCTGGTCTTTACGGGCGGGCCGGAGGACGAGTTTGTCCACCCGGAATTTCCCGGGTTGAAGCTTGATCTGGAAAAAGTCTTTTATAACCCTGATCTAGACTGAGATTAACCGGGCAAAAATTAAGATAGAGGAATAGATTTGGATGGAGGCAATCATCTCCATCCATTCGTTGGGATGAGACCGATTTTTTCGAAAGAGTTAGACAAACTGGGTTCATTAAGTTTGAAGTCTACAAAAAGTACTCGCAAGCCTTTGACTTTATGAAAAGG
>JAAZDX010000050.1 GCA_012512605.1 Bacillota bacterium | reverse complement strand
GGTACAAACAGGCGAGTGAAAATGGGACTTGGGAAATCAGAGCCAATAGCGGTAATCGGGTGAAGATCTGGGCGCATAAGGATAATTATCTGTTCCAACCAGCACCCTATGATTTTACCGTGAGGAAGGATTTGTCTGGCCTTAATTTTAAGCTGATCGGCTGGACGGAAGATTTTTCGGATGCGTGGAGCGGTTGGGATGAGGAATATTACGCGGATGGTTCCTCCCAGGAGTATATACTGGTAGAAGGTGGGAGCGAATACGAAATCGTGGTTGATAATGAGGGTTATTATGGAGACGACCCCAAATCGATCAGTACAATCTCGCCCTTGCTGGTTCCCCAGAATTATACGGTGGAAGTAACCACATACCACTATTATTGGGATAAACCTGGATGGGTAAAGGGAACATCCGGCTTAGTTTTTAACGTGAAAAATCTGAATAATCCAGGGGAATTCTATTATATTTTCCGGGTCCGACCGGATGAGGGCGAAGTAGAATACTTAAAAGTACGGAAACAGCAGAGTAAGACCGAAATAGTTGAACAATATAAGAAAAGAAATAACCAAATAAACTACTATAATAATACAATCAGTTCAGCAGTTAATATTTTAAAAGTCATTCAGAACGGAAACCGGGCTTATCTCTACGTGAATGGCGTCGAAGTCTGGGGTAATATACCGGTCGAACAGCAAAACGCTGAGTTTATTAGGGCCGGTTTATATGCGAGCGCGGATCCCGGCTATACTTATACCGCCCGATTTGATGACTTTAAACTTTCTTCCATGGGTTATGCTCCCCAGCCTCAGATTATGGGGAACCAATCGATCGAAATTAAGTCGCAAAAAGGGATCGAAATCAAGTAGCGAAAAAGACCCGCCGATATGCTCCCTTCTAGCTAAGGATTGAACCTTTGCTCTAGAAGGGAGCTTTATTATAATTTATACTTATAAGTGATGAAACGTTTACGGCCGCTTTCACGGGTCAAGTTGTGGGTAATTAGCGGGGCGGATCAGTGAATTATCGTTAATTATTATTATAGTGCAAAATAGACCATTTTTGAAAAGGGTGGGAAAAGATGAATAAGAACCAAATTACCGTTGTCTATGGGGAAAACCCGCGGGAGATGGTCGAGACCTTGCTGGCGCAATTAAAACCGGAGACGGCGCTGCGGCCGGGGGCGACGATTGGGTTAAAACCCAATTTGGTCTTGGACAAGCCGGCGGCGTCGGGAGCGACGACCCATCCGGAGATTGTTGAGGGGATCATCCGCTACTTTCAGGCGAAAGGCTATTCCGATCTAGTTATTATGGAAAGCTCCTGGGTGGGAGCCGCGACGGAGGAGGCTTTTCGGGTCTGCGGCTACCGGGAACTGGCGGCGCAGTACGGGGTTGAACTGGTTGATCTGAAAAAAGACCGGACCATTAAGAAAAAAGGGGAGTACGGGGAAATTACGGTTTGTACCGCCCCGCTTGCGGTGGACTTTTTAATCAACCTTCCCGTCTTAAAAGCCCATTGTCAAACGTTGTTGACCTGTGCCTTGAAAAACCTGAAGGGATGTATCCCGGATCATGAGAAACGGCGTTTTCACCGGCTGGGGCTGCATGAACCCATTGCCCAGTTGGCGGCGGTCCTTCCGGTCCACCTTACGATCGTCGATGCGATCTGCGGCGACCTTACCTTTGAGGAAGGCGGAAACCCGGTACCGATGGGCCGGTTGTTGGCTGGTACGGATCCTGTCCTCCTCGACAGCTACGCCGCTTCATTGTTGGGGCTCACGGCAGCGGATATTCCCTACCTGGACCTGGCGGCGAAGCTTGGCGTAGGGACGACCGCTCTCACCGGTGCGGTTGTGACTGAGGTTAATCCGGAAGCAAAGCAAGCAGGCCGTTTCCGTTTGAGCGGGCGGGCGAAGACGCTAGCCCGGTATGTTGAAGAACGGGATGCTTGTTCGGCTTGCTATGGTTCGCTCATCCATGCGCTGCACCGGATGGCGGAGGCGGGGGAACTGGAAGCGCTAAAATATGGTAACAAAAAGATTAAGATTGGACAAGGGTTTCGTGGGGAGAAAGGCGGTGGCATCGGGATTGGTACTTGTACACGTGCCCTGGATGACGCGCTGACGGGTTGTCCGCCAACAGCGCGGGAGATCCGCGCCTTTCTAGAGCGGGTATTGGCTGACTAAGTCCGGAACTTGACGCTGGTAAAGGGTTATGCTAATCTTGAACCAAAAGAGATTGAAGGGGGATGTCCGGTGCGGGTAAAGAAAGAAGCCGGGGGAAACCTTGTGATATGGTCGGAGAGCCCGGCGGAGACAGAGGAACTCGGTAAAATACTGGGCGGGATTCTGCTACCGGGTGACCTCTTTTTTTTATCAGGGGACCTGGGGAGTGGAAAGACTTTGTTGGTGCGCGGCGTCACCATTGGACTGGCCAGTACGGAGACGGCGACCAGCCCCACTTTTGCCCTGATCCATCGTTATGAAGGGAAGCTTCCCCTTTATCATCTGGATTTATATCGCCTTTCCGGCCCCGCGGATTTAGCACCGCTTGCTCTGGAAGAGATTATGGAAGAGGAAGCCGCGTTCATGATTGAATGGGGCGAACCAGCGAAAGCAACCTTGGCGGCTACCTATATGGAAGTGGAGTTTGCCCGGGGAGAGCAAGCGGAGGACCGGGTTTTATCTTTTTACCCGGTGGGGGATCGTTATCGGCAGATCAATCATTTATTATGGCAGGCTTTGGAAAAAGAACAAACAACGGGGAAGTGAATGGAACGTGCGGGTGTTAGGGATTGATACCTCCGCCCAGAGCGGCGCGGTGGGGATGATCGATGGAAAGCAGGTTGTCTTCTCCGAACGAATGCGAATCAAGCCGGGGGGGAGTGAGCAAATACCGGCTTTAATGGCCGAAGCCTTAGCCCGGACTGGTCGAAACGTGAAGGAACTGGAATTGATCGCCGTTGGTATTGGACCCGGCTCCTATACCGGCGTCCGGGTCGGACTGGCGATCGCTAAGGGGCTGGCCTTCGGCCTTGGCATCCCTTTGGTGGGGGTCCCCACCTTTCACGCGTTGGCGTTGAATGGGCCAGCCGACGCCAAGCTCATCTGTACGCTTGCGCGGTCCCGGAAGGGTGAAGTCTATGCCGGTTTGTACCGACCGGACGAGGGTGGTATGGCGGAGGTTGCCCCACCGGCGATCTGGACGGTACCGGGGCTTGCTGTTGAGTTGAAGGGGAAGGGCCAGCCCGTCTTGTTTCTGGGGGAGGCTTTGGCGGAAGTCGAAGCCGAACTGGCCACGGTGCTAAAAGAACAGGCTTCCTTTGGGTGCGGCACGGAGAACATCGTGGACGGTGCCCATGTGGCCAGCTTGGGGCAGACCCAATGGGTAGCGAAGAAAGAGAACCAATTGGATACGGTTTTGCCTTTATACTTGCGTCGTACCGAGGCGGAGGTTCGCTGGGAGGAAAGGAGTTGCCGGGCGGATGTTTGAGGTTAAGATGATGACCTTAGATGATCTGCCTGAGGTTCTAGCCATTGAAGAGCAATGCTTCCCGATTCCCTGGTCCCGCTCCGCCTTTTTGTATGAATTATTAGAGAACGAACGGGCCTATTACTGTGTGGCCAAGACCGCCACGAAGGTGGTGGGGTATGTTGGGGTGTGGGTTATTCTGGATGAAGGCCATATTACTAACCTGGCTGTGGATCCGGCTTACCGTCGGTTAGGAATTGGCCGGGCGCTTCTGCAGCACTTGGTGGCAGAGAGTCGAAGACGCGGGGTGCGTTTTCTCACGTTGGAAGTCCGCGCGTCCAACTTAGCGGCACAACGTCTTTACGAGGAGATGGGGTTTTTCAAAGCCGGCGTGCGGCCCGGTTATTACCAAGACAATCAGGAAGATGCGATTATCATGTGGAAAGGTCCGATGTGAACAACGAACCGGTTGACAGACGGGAGGAAATGGTGATGTTGTGTTTAGGGGTGGAGACCTCTTGTGATGAAACCGCCATTGCCCTTGTGGAGGATGGCAGAACGATCCGGAGTAACCTGATCTTGTCCCAGATTGAAAAACACCAGAAGTTTGGCGGGGTGGTCCCCGAGTTGGCGGCCCGATGCCATTTGGAGGTGATCTCCCGGCTGACGGCGGAAGCGCTGGCCGAGGCGGGGGTCGCTCCGGAAGAGATTGGCCTGGTGGCCGCGACTTACGGTCCGGGATTGATCGGCGGTCTTTTGGTTGGCTTATCAATGGCCAAGGCGTTGAGTCTAGCTTGGCAAGTTCCGTTTGTCGGGGTTAACCACGTGGAGGGACATATCTACGCTAATTTTCTGGCCCATCGGGAATTAGAACCGCCCTTGCTTTGTTTGACCGTCTCCGGCGGCCATACCCAGCTGGTGATGATGCCGGAGCATGGCCATTACGAACTGTTAGGCCAAACGCGGGACGATGCCGCGGGGGAAGCCTTCGATAAAGTGGCCCGCGTCCTTGGACTCGGGTATCCCGGTGGGCCGTACCTTGATCGCATAGCGAAGACCGGCCAACCCACATTGACGCTTGTTCAGCATGATGCTTTGGCTGGAACTTATGACTTCAGTTTCAGTGGTTTAAAGACGGCGGTGGTGAACCTGGTCCATAACTTAAAGCAGAAGGGGGAGACGATTCCCGTTGCCGATGTGGCGGCCAGTTTCCAAAGGCAAGTGGTGACGATCCTGGTGGACCGGGCCTTCCGGGCGGTGGCGGAGAAAAAAGTGAAGACCCTGGTCCTTTCCGGCGGAGTGGCAGCCAATTCGGAGCTTAGGGCGCGATTTAGCGCCGAAGCACAGGCCCGGGGGGTTAAACTCTTCTACCCGCCGCTGGCGCTTTGTACTGATAATGCGGCGATGATTGCCGCCTGCGGTTATTACCAGTGGTTAAGGGAAGGGGCTTCTCCCTTAGATTTAGCGGCTAATCCCCGTTTGCGTTTTGAACCACCGCTGGTGGGTGCGGGTAAATAAAGTCGGTAAAGATGGGCTGAGCAGCGGATAAACGATGCTCATCAAAACGATCTGTGGATAAATGTGGATTATTCCTTAAACTCCTTTTAAAATCGGGTTATTTATGGACAATTATTTTGTAGACTTGATTGTGGATATTGTGGAATAACCGATGAAATATCCCCATTTCCCCTTCTTACCTTGTGGATAAGTCTGTGGAATGTGTGGAGAACCACAGAAATAACGGCCTTTCTTCGTAGGGCAAGCATAAGGTAAATACCAACTATAGCTGGGCGTAAGGTGGTTGTTCCGTGATATTGTTTATGTTAAGTCTGCTGTAAGGAGGAAGATGTTAATGGCCGCGGAGGAGCTGAGCATCCAGATTGCCGGAATTATCCCGGAAAGCATCGTTGATGGTCCGGGTTTGCGGGCGGTTGTCTTTTTCCAGGGTTGCCCCCACCGTTGTCCGGGTTGTCATAACCAAGAAACTTGGGATCCCCAGGGTGGACAGCGCCTCTTGGTTGATGAAGTCTGGCGCAGGTTGCGTTACAACCCATTACTATCGGGGATCACCTTAAGTGGCGGTGAGCCGCTCGTCCAGCCGGAAGGGGCGCTTGCTCTGGCTCGTAAGGCCCGGACGGTACAGGGGAATGTGATGATCTATACCGGTTATACCTGGGAAGAAATCTCCCGGATGAACTCGCCGGTCATTGCCGAGCTGCTAAAGATGACGGCGCTTTTGGTTGACGGCCCGTTTCTAATTGGTGAAAAGGACGATGCTTTACCTTTCCGGGGTTCACGTAACCAACGGATCATTGATGTCCAAGCTTCTTTGGGTAAACAGAGCCCGGTATTATGGGCGCAAAATGGAGGTATAAATCATGGCCTGGCAACTACAGGAGAGTAACGGGATCAAGTATTGCCGTTCGAAAATGTTGGCCGCTTTTCCTTGGCTACAACAGGGTTTTTCCACGCGGTGTTCGGCCTCGGCGGCGCTGGAGGACCCTCAAGCAGCGCAGGAGTACCGTCGGCGCTTTTTCGACATCTTTCAGCTTACTCCGGAACAAACGCAACTGGCGAAACAAGTCCATGGGGACACGGTCCTGCTCGTGGAAGAGCTGCAGCCTGGGGACGAGTTGCCAGAGGCGGATGCCATGATCACCAACCGTCCGGGAGTGGGGCTGGCGACGATCCATGCCGATTGTGTTCCTGTTGTCCTGGTTGACCCGGTACACCGGGTGATCGCGGCGGTTCATGCCGGGTGGAAAGGGACCCTGGCCGGGATTGTCCGGAAAACAGTCGCCCGCATGGAAACCGAGTACGGGAGTGTACCGGAGGAATGTTTCGCGGCGATCGGTCCCGCGATTGGCTCTTGTTGTTACCGGGTGCCCCCGGAGCGGATCGCTTTATTTACCGAAAAGTGGCCCGAGTTTGATTTTGGCCCCTCCCAGCAGGAATCCACACTGGACCTGGCGCTGATTAACCAAAAATTCTTGGAGAACTGTGGTTATGTGCCGGAACAGATTGATAATGCCCGGCTTTGTACCGCCTGTCACCACACGGAATTTTACTCCTTCCGGCGGGAACAGGCAACCGGGCGGATGCTTTCCTTGGTTGTGATGAAATAAAAGCAAAGAATAGGGGAGAAAGCAGGAAAAAAGTAGAACATTCACGAACTTATAATTTTTAAGGGGGATTTCAACGACCGGGAGGTCAGAGGTGGGACAGCTCTTTGAAACGTTATACCTTAAGACCTGATTCGTTTTTAGCGCGTGTGTTAAAATTACTACCCTATTGCCGCCTTCCGCTCCTGATCAGCGGTGTTCTGCTCATATTTCTCCTTCTTTCCCAGTTGATTTATACCGGAGTTAGCTATCTTTTCCCCCGTGTTCGCGTGGTGGACTGGGGGACGATTGAGCATGGACAATGGGTGGATGTGTTAGTGCTGCGGTCCGAGTCGGTGCTGGCGGCCCCTTTCAGCGGCGAAGCCCGTTTGTTGGTGGAAGAAGGAACCCGGGTCCGGACTGGGGAGGCCGTCGCCGAATTAGTGAGCGCGGAAGCCCGGTCGGTGCTCAGCGCCGATGATCGTGTGGCGTTACGGACGATTACCCACCGTCTTTACCAAATCGATCAAGAAGTTGCACAAATCGACAAAGACCTCGCTTTCCTGGCGGTGCATAACCACAATTTGGCCGGAGAACAGGCCGAGGAGCGTTACCTGTCGCAAAGGAAAGCCCAGTTGTTAGCGGTCCGTAATCAGCTCGTCAAGAACGCCGCGGCGGTCTGTGCCAATTGGCGTGAATGTTATCATCTGGTCATTGCGGACCAACCGGGCATCTTCAGTACTAAACTGGACGGGGGAGAAGGGTTTAACCTCTTGGAGCATGCCCTACCAAAGGCCCCTTCCACGCGGGTGTATACCGGAAACCGTGGTTTTAGTCCTAAGGTCAGGACGGGCGAAGCTTGGGCGAAAATGATTACGGAGTACACCCAAACGCTGGTTTGTCAGTTGCCGAATGGCGTGAATCTGGAGCCGCCGGAAGAGGCGGTCTTGCTCGTCAATGGTAAGCGCTTCAAGCTTTCTTTTGTGGCGACCGACTACACCAATTGTCGTTGGTATTTTACGGAGCATACCTTGGCCCCGGAGTTTTTGGCGAAGCGTAACTTTTCAGCTTACCTTATTTACAGTTCGGTGACGGGTTTACGGGTACCGACGCCCGCCTTGGCCTATGAAGAAGATACGGGTTGGACCGTAACGACTGCGGTTAAGGGGGATAAACGTCCCACCGGGGTGGAAGTGGTGGATATGAATGAGCAATGGGCAATTGTGAAAGGACTGCCCCTGGGTACGGCGATCTATTACCGGTAACATAGGATGCTGGGGGTGAATCTCTTGGTTTTGGCAAACAATATTGCAGCAGTCCGGGCAAAGATCAACGAAGCACTAACCGTTGCTGGCCGCCATCCGGAGGATCTTACTTTGGTGGCGGTGACAAAATATGTGGATGCCCTGGCGATTAAGGAATTGCTCCCCCATGGTGTGGAGCATATTGGGGAAAACCGTCTCCAGGAGGCGGTCAAAAAACAAGCGGTCTTGAGCGACTTGAAAAATAGTTTTACGTGGCACTTTATCGGGAGTTTACAGACGAACAAGGCGCGTCAGGTGGCGGCGGGGTTTGATCTCATCCATTCCCTCGACCGGATGAGTCTGGCGGAAGCGCTCCATAAAGCAAGCCAAACGCTAAACAAGGAGATTTCTGTCTTGATCCAGGTTAATGTCTCCGGGGAGCGGACGAAGCATGGGGTCGACCCGGCGGAAGTGGGTGCCTTTTATGCCGAGGTCCGAAAACTATCGGGTTTGCGTCCGGTCGGTCTTATGACCATGGCCCCTTATTCCGACGATCCGGAGGCAAGCCGACCGGTCTTTCGGGAACTGCGTCTTCTTTTCGAACAGATTAAACGGGATTATCATCCCGGACCCCAGTGGCGTGAACTATCGATGGGGATGAGTAACGACTATATGGTCGCCATTGAAGAAGGAGCAACGATTGTACGGATTGGCAGCGCCATCTTTGGCGCCGGAACGGAGGGATAACCATGAAAACGCCGGGAAATGAAGAATGGGCGGAGGCGGAAGAGAAAAAAAGTTTTTTAGAACGATTAATGAATCTCCTGGGTTTTGAGACGCAGATCGAATTAGAGGAGGTTTACGACGACCCGGTTCCGGGGGTGAAGGAAACGAAACCGGGTAAAGAACGGGGTAAGGTGGTCAGTCTCTCCAGCCCCAATAAAGCGACGCGTCTCGTTGTTTATGAACCGCGCAGCTTTGATGATGTTCAATCCATTGTTAACCAGCTCAAGAATAAACGACCGGTGATTCTTAATCTAGAAGAGACCGATAAAGCGGTTGCCCGCCGGATTACCGATTTTGTCGGCGGTGCGGTATACGCCTTAGATGGTGGCGTGCAGAAGGTCAGCTCGTCAATTATGCTTTTTACCCCGTTGAATGTAGAGGTTTCCTTTCCGCTGCGTTCCGAAGCGGAGCGAAACCCCTACTTCAATCCGGATTATTTAGATCGTTAGGAGGAGTCCGTTGGGCGCGTTAGGTTTAATTGGTGGCGGCCTAATGGGTACGGCCATAATTAAAGGATTATTAAAGCAAGGTTATCCGGCGGCCGAAATTTACGTGGCCGATCCCGACCCTTCCCGCCGGCAGCACCTTGCCGAGCTAGGGGTGGAAACCTTTGCTGACCACCAAGGGATGCTTACTGCCTTAACCCGGCGGGAAGCCGACGGCGTGCTTTTGGCGGTCAAGCCGCAGAACGTTCCGGAGTCCTTGGCCGGTTTAAACTTGGCGGGTCTGCCGCTCCTTTCCATTGTCGCCGGTTACAAGATAGCTGCTTTGGAAGCGTTACTTCCCGCTAAAACCAAGGTTCTGCGGGCCATGCCCAACACTCCGGCGTTGATCGGGGCGGGGATTACGGCCCTAGCCCTGGGCGCGCAAAGCGGGACTAAAGAACAAGCCTGGGCGGAGAGGGTCCTTAGCAGTTTAGGTCAGGTGGTCCTGGTTCCGGAAAAGCTGATGGATGCAGTGACCGGACTATCAGGGAGTGGGCCTGGTTATGTTTATCTTTTTATCGAAGCTCTAATCGATGGTGGGGTCCTGGCGGGACTACCGCGGGCTTTGGCCCGTGAACTGGCGGTTGCTACGGTTTTGGGGAGTGCGCGGATGGTTGCCGAGACCGGAGAGCACCCGGCGGTCCTCCGGGATATGGTTACTTCACCGGGGGGGACCACCATTGCCGGCCTCCATGCCTTGGAGGAGGCGGGTTTCTCCGGGCAGGTTATGAAGGCGGTTTTGGCGGCAGCGGAGCGGTCACGCGCTTTGGGTGGGGAGAACTAGGTTGGCACTAACGATGGTAAGCTGGGACGTTGAGTTCTCTTTGCCGGATTGTTGGCAGGCGGCGTGATCAGCGTCGCATAGCGGCGTTGCTCCCTGCGGGCGGTGCTCGATATACATGAGTATTATCTGCGCTCCGTCCTCGCTCGCGCCTTGCTCTGCTTGCTGCTAACGCCGCGAGGCAACTCAATGAAGCTTGTCTGCCAACCATCCGGCAAGGCTGCCCCCGGCGCGCTGGGGTAAGGCGCCGGACTTGGGATTGGCGATGGTTTTAGCTCGATAAATTGATTTTAAATGATTGATTGGAATTTTCCTATACGTTCTACTAGGGTTTATAGAAATCCCAACGGGAATAAATATTCTATAGGGAGTTTCCCATGCTAGAAGAGGAGTATCTATGGATAAAGAACGATTTTTAGCGCCCTTGGAAGGAGAAGACCGTGAACTAGTGGCCCGGGTTTTAGACCAGGTGGAATTGGCCTTAAAGAAAACCACACCGGTGGCGACGGATTTTTTCGACCCACGGGAACGGGCCCTTTGTGGCGAAGTAATTCATTTTTTGCCGGAGGTCAAGACCCTATATTTCGGGGGCTACCGGGGGGCGGAGCGGCAACGCATGGTGATCATGCCCGCATTTTACCTGGCGGAAGCGGTGGAACCACCTCTGGCCTATTTGTCAATTAAACTGCCGACGAAAGGGGGGAAGACCGCTCCCGCCGCAACCGAACCGCTTTTTAACCACCGGGCGGTGCTAGGTAGTCTAATGGGTTTAGGACTTAAACGCGGTAAAATTGGCGATATTCTTTTGAGTACAGACGAAGCGCAAGTTGTGGTCGCCGGGGAGATTGCCGATTTTCTCTTGGACAATCTGAGTAAAGTCGGATCCTTCTCCGTAACGGTGGAGTCCATTGACCCGGAACAACTGAATACACCGGTGGAAAGGGTTAAAGAGATTAAAAGTACGGTGGCTTCGCCGCGTTTGGATGCGGTGGCGGGGCTGGGTTATGGTGTTTCCCGGAGCCGGATGGCCCGGGAGATCAAAATGGGGAAGGTCAAAGTTAACTGGCAAGTGGTTATGGACCCCGACTACAAGGTGGGTACTGGCGATGTACTTTCAATCCGGGGTCGGGGCCGGGTTGTTGTGGACGAATTCGGTGGCGAAACACGAAAAGGGCGTTTGTTTGTAAAACTGAAGAGATTATTATAAAGCAACAGCAGAATCATTTTAACTAGCAAAAGGAGGCTTGGTCCGATGTTTACACCAGTTGATTTGGAGACCATGGTTTTTCGACGGGGATTCCGCGGTTATAAAACCAGTGAGGTCCAAGAATTTATGCGGAAGTTGATCGTTGATTATGAGAAACTATATAAAGAAAATATTGACCTCCGGGAAGAGTTGGAAGCGCAGAAAAATTTACTGAAAAACTACCAAGCAATGGAAGAGACTTTAAAAAACACCCTGTATCTCGCACAAGGGACCGCCGATGAGATTAAGTCCGCCGGGGAAAAACAGGCCGAGATTATCCTCCGGGAAGCGCAGAACCATGCCGAGCAGATGCGGTTGAAGGTGCGGGAAGAGATCCAGGCTGAACTCCAGGAATTAGCCAACCTCAAGCAACAGGTGGATATGTTCCGGATCCATTTCACCCGCTTCTTACAGTCTTTGATTGAGATTGCCGAAAAGAACCTGGATATTGAAGATGTCTGGGAGCAGATGGCCAGCCTTTCTCGTTATGGGGTGACCAAGCAGGAGGAAGAACAGGAAGCGAAAGCGGAGAGACCGGAGAAGCTGGAGGGGTTGGAGAAGTTCAGCGAGAAGCTGGATATTACGGACAAATTACAGAAGCTGGATACGCGAAAGAAACCAGCAGTGGAAGAGAGCGAGGATGATGTCTTAGCGGCCGCGAAAGCGAAGGCGGCTAGCTTATTTGAAACCACCGAGCTATAAGGATCGCGGCAAAGAAGGCGGCCAGATCGCCGAGGAGACCCATACTGACCAGATGCTTCGGGCGGCTGATGCCGATGGCACCAAGATAAACAGTGAGTACATAGAAAGTGGTCTCCGATCCCCCGGC
>JAAZDX010000049.1 GCA_012512605.1 Bacillota bacterium | reverse complement strand
TGCTGGACAGCAATTGAGCAACTGGCCAGTTCTTGGGTGGGGCTCGCCGGAATACCGAGGGAGTTGAGCATCTGTGCCGCCTTTTCGTTCATCTGCTTCCAATGCACGAAATTGTCCCGGCTACGGCCGATAAAGATATTTTCAGCCACAGTCAAATTGGGGCACAGTGCAATCTCCTGAAAGACCGTGCCTATTCCCTTGTATTGCGCCTCCTGCGGCGATTTAAAGTTAACCGGCCTTCCCTCTAAAACAACCTGGCCGGCATCCTTCTCGTAAACACCGTTTATAATCTTGATCAGTGTGGACTTGCCCGCCCCATTTTCACCCATAAGGGCATGGATTTCACCCTTGCGGAGCGTGAAGTCAACATTATTCAGAGCTCTGACCCCTGGAAAGGATTTACAGATCCCCTCCATTTTAAGGATGATTTCTGACAGCAACCAAAGACCTCCTTATCGGTAGCACGTAAATTGACAGCAGTGCGGTGGACCGGATAAGATCCGAACACCGCACTGCCAGAACTATTACAAAAACTACCGTGTGATTACACCCTTACCAGGATCGGCATTGATCCCATATTTTTCAATATGTTCATCGGTGATCGTGTCAGTCGTTAAGATCAATTCTTTCTGATAGACGATTCCTTTGGGGTAATTACCACTCTTGATCCACTCATCAATCTGAGCGGCTTGACGCGGGTTACACTGCACATCGGCATCCCAGTAACCGGCTTGTACGTTTCTAAGGGCAAAACGGTTAAAGTCAAAACCAATGATCTTGACCTTGCCATTCTTACCATGGCTGATCCCGGCCGCCTCGAGCGCCTGAACAGCTCCTTGGGCCATACCGTCGTTTTGAGCATAGATCACATTGAAATCTTTACCCGCGGCAATCGCAGCTTCTACCACTTTGCGGGCTTCCTCAAGGCTCCAACTGTCTCCACCGGTTCCGTCAGCGACAATGTTGAGTTTACCTTCTTCTGCTGCTTTGAGCAACGGTGCGCTGCGCCCAATTTCCGCTGCGCTCCCCAATTGACCACGAATCAAAATTACATTGATGGGTTTCGGAACATTGTTCAACACCCATTCTGTTGCCAACTCACCCTCGTAATACATATCGGAGAGAAGTGCTGCCTGATAGTTCGAGGGGTCGGTATCAATTGCACGGTCAAAGAGAAATACCGTAACGCCGGCTCTTTTTGCCGACCGCAGGATGCCATCCCATCCGGATGCGTTTGCCGCCGAGATCAGGAGGAAGTCCACTCCATCACGGATATACCCTCTAGCCGCAGCCATTTGCTCGCTGTTGTCAGCGGTGTTGGTCTGTTTTGCGTCATAGCCGTTTTCCCTTGAGAAGACCGCGTTCATGTCCTCAACATTAGCCTGACGGTATCCAGACTCTTCCGGCGGTAAGTTGACAATACCAACCTTAATCAGTGGAGCGGCAAAAGCGCTCGCGGAAGAAAGAACCAAAATAACCACTAGCATTAACAGAGAAAACCGTTTCATCCTTAAACCTCCTCAAAATTTTTAGACCGTAACAAGTTAACCCATCCGTCCAACAAAAACTCTTTTATGCAACATTAATCTGCCCCGTAAACACCTCCTTATTTCTTTGATTTCATATTAAGCAGCCTTTGCCATCTGGGCGGCTACCACTAGTTGTTAATCCGTTATTAATATTAATATAAAAATTGAACCGTTCAAATAGAAATTTTTTGATTATACTATAATAATTTTGATTAACCTTAGACGTTTCTTTGCTTAATTTTCAATCTTTATGCCAACATTATTATGTTTATGCTATATAGTCCCACTGACATTTGATGCGAGGTAGAGCTCAAAAATGGTTTTATGTAACAAGGTCACCGCCAAACTATATCCCCTGGTGCGAGAGGTGTTCTAATCGGCGGTACTGAAGCGCCTCGGCTAAATGGGCAGGTTTGATCGTCTCCTGGGCAGCTAAATCAGCAATCGTCCGCGCCACGCAGAGCAGACGGGTGTAACCCCGTGCGGTAATCCCGAAACTGCGCACCGCTGACGCCAATAATTTCTTTCCTTCTTGGTCTAATGAACAGTATTTTTTTATTTCTTTGGGGCCCATCTGGGCGTTGCAATACAGCCTTTTTCCTTTAAACCGCTCTTCTTGTCGCTGGCGGGCTGCCGTCACCCGGGCCTTGATTTGCTTTGATTCCTCTCCGTTACTGGTTACGGCCATCTCTTCATATTTAAGCCTTGGGGTCTCCACCATAAAATCGATCCGGTCCAGCAGGGGGCCAGAGATTCGTGCGTTGTACCTTTGGATCTGAGCGGGCGTACACCGGCAGGCCTGAAGGGGATCCCGGAAAAAACCGCACGGACAAGGATTCATCGCGGCGACAAGCATAAACCTGCTTGGGTACACCAGCGTAAGGGTGGTCCGGGCGATGGTTACTTTGCCATCTTCAAGCGGTTGGCGCAGGACTTCCAGTACTTCCCGGCTAAATTCAGGGAACTCATCAAGGAAAAGTACGCCGTGATGGGCCAAAGTCACTTCTCCGGGCCGCGGGTAGTTTCCGCCCCCGACCAAACCGGCCTTGGTGGTGGTGTGGTGCGGGCTACGAAAGGGGCGCTTCCGTAGAAGGGAGACACCCGGCGGTAACAAACCGGCGATACTATAGATCTTTGTGAGCTCAAGGGCTTCTTCCGGGCTCAAGTCGGGCAAGATCGATGGTAACCTCCGGGCCAACATTGTTTTTCCGGAACCAGGGGGCCCAATCATGATTATATTGTGTCCTCCGGCCGCCGCTATCTCCAGGGCTCGTTTCGCCGTCTCCTGACCCTTTACATCAGCAAAATCTTCCCCATCATAATGGGTGGCACTTTCGGCCTTCAATTCCCCTTTGACCGTTGGAAAATTGCCCGTTTGGAGAAAATCCACCGCTTTCCGGAGATGATGAACCGGGACTAATTTAATTCCCCGTACAGCCATAGCTTCCGACAAATTCCCGGCTGGTAACATCAGAAAGTTCCTCTTGCTGTCGCGGGCGGCAAGCGCCAACGACAAGACCCCGCGGACCGGCCGGATTGAACCGTCAAGGGCCAATTCGCCAACAATGAACCCGTCGTCGAGGGCCTTTGGCCCAAAACAGCCTTGGGCAGATAAAATACCAAGCGCAATCGGGAGGTCAAAACCACTTCCCTCTTTGCGTAAATCAGCCGGGGCTAAGTTAATCACGATCCGGTGGCCAGGAAAATTAAACCCGGAGTTTTTGATCGCAGCACGAACCCGTTCTTTTGCCTCCTTAACTGCGGTGTCAGCTAAACCAACCAAATCAAAGGAAGGAAGTCCGGAGGAAAGATCGACTTCCACTTCGACCGGAAAGCCGTCAATTCCAACCACCGTCCCACTGGTCACCTTGGCAAACATCAGTAATAGTTGCCCCCTTCCACCCTAAAAGCATCCGTAATCAGCTGGTAATCAATGAGGTTGCCTTGGCGATCCAAATTAAGGGCAATAATATCGAACCGGCAGGACAGATCCTGATTGTGATGTCGTTGTAAAAAACAAAGGGCGGTGCGAATCAGGTGTTTTCTTTTCCGTTTGGTAATGGCCTCAAGCCCACTGCCATAATCTTTATCGATTCTCGTCTTTACTTCAACAAAGACAAGTTGATTTCGATCTTTGGCAATCAGGTCAAGCTCGCCGTAACGGGTGTTATACTTTTGGTGCAGGATTAGATAACCCTTTTTATCCAGGATGCGGCGGGCGATGAAT
>JAAZDX010000048.1 GCA_012512605.1 Bacillota bacterium | reverse complement strand
GGGCTGTACCCAATGGGCCAGGTCTTTCAGTAACCGACGGTAGTCCGCCTGCCAGTGTTCGTAAAGGAACAAAGGGGCAATAATAAAACCCAGGGGGTAACCGGCCGCCGCCATTTTACCGGCGGCCGTTAACCTTTCGCTTAGCGGAGCGGTGTTCGCTTCGAAGGTTTCAATGACATAAGCCGAGTTGATACTGAAACGGAACTTGGTATGGCCTTGATGGTCGAGATCGAGGAGGTTGTCGACGTTGGCGAACTTAGTGACCACGCGGAGCCGACCATACGCTTGATGACCGAAGAAGGCGATGGTCTTCCGGAGAGAGCCGGTGAGGTGCTCAACAGCAAGGGGGTCAGCGGTGCTGGCGGCTTCAAAACTGGTAATGTTCGGGCGGTTTTTGTCGATGTATGATTTGACGGCTGCCAAAATCTCATCAACATTGACGTAGACGCGGACGTAGGGTTTGCGTCCCAGCGTGGTAGCAAGATAGCAGTACTGGCACCCCCCCGGACAACTGGTTCCGAGGGCGAACTCGTAATCGGCGGAGGGGCGGCAGGAATCGAGTTTGAGTGTTTTTTTCACCCCCACAACCAGAGTGCGTTTGGCTTCGCGGTAGGCGATCTGGGGCGTTTCGCCGGGGATGCCAAGCACGCGGTTGTGGGAAGGGGTGATCCGACAGGGAATGCCCCTTGCGGCCATCAGGTCGTAAAGTTCACGGCCTAAAGGATAGTCCAGGGCACCCGGCTCAAAAAAAATACGCTTGGGCATAAAAAGTTCCATGGCCATTCCTCCTTTCTTTCAGAATATAGTCTTTACGGATGAGGGTGGAACATACGGGCCGGCACCCTAAGAATCGAGAACCTGATTATTTTAATATGCTGCTCATCGGCCAACATCCGGCAAGGTGCCCCCGGCCGGTGGGGCGGAGCGCCGGACTTAAGATCGGCTTTCGTCTAACTCGTTAGACTGGGGTTAACCCTTGTTTGGGTTTGACGCATACGTTCTGCTCCGGTTTCATAGAAATCCAAGCAAGAAAAGGAATTTCTAAAGTAGGTGATTTTGATGAAAAACAAAAACTGGCGGGAGGCATTGCTTGCCGAGGTTAAACCGGACCGTTTCCGTTATGACGAGCCGCTGGCCAGTTATACTTCATTTCGGATTGGCGGACCGGTGGATCTGTTGATTGAAGTAAACACCCGCGCGGAATTGGCGAGGTTAATCAGTTATTGTGAAGGAACGGGAATCCCCTGGTATTTTCTGGGGCGGGGGACCAATGTCTTGGTTGACGATGCCGGCTTGCGCGGGGTGGCGTTTCGTTTCGGGCCGGATTTTGCCCGCATTACGGTGGAGGGTAATTCCCTGCGGGCCGGGGCCGCCGCCCCGTTGGCACTGGTTGCGGAGACGGCCGCCCGCTATAGTCTGAGTGGGCTCGAGTTTGCGTCGGGGATCCCCGGATCGCTTGGGGGCGGGGTTTTTATGAACGCCGGATCCTATGGGGGCGAAATGAAGGATGTGGTGGTGGCGGCGGAAATATACCAGCCCGGCACGGGGTTTATCACCTTAAACCGGGACGAATTGAAGCTCGGTTACCGTACTAGTGTGTTGCAAGAGACGGGTGGAATTCTGGTGGAGGCGCTCCTGCAGTTGACTCCTGGGGACGAGGCGACGATCCGGGCTGCGATGAAGACGCTCAACGCGAAACGGCGCGCGAAACAACCTTTGGAATACCCAAGCGCCGGGAGTGTTTTTAAAAGACCGACGGGTGCCTTTGCGGGACAACTGATCGAAGCGGCGGGGCTTAAAGGACACCGGATCGGTCAGGCCCAAGTTTCACCTAAACATGCCGGTTTCATTATCAATCTGGGTGGGGCAACGGCCCGGGATGTGTTGGCCCTGATCGAAGAGGTCCAAAACATCGTCTTTCAACGGACCGGTTACCGATTGGAGCCGGAGATCCGCATTTTGGGCCGGGAATAGATCCGAGCAGGAGTGGGTTGAAAGAAGCACGAAGTAAGGGGGACGGAGGGATCGGACGTGAAACGATGCAAGCTTTATCTTTTCTTGCTCATTCCAATTTTTGTTTTCGCACTGTTGGCTAGTCCCGCTCTGCAAGGTAAGGAAAGGAACCCCGAACTGGACCGGGTCATCCCCGGTGATTATGATGTATGGAGCCTGGATTGGGCACCCGACGGACGGATTGCTTTCTGTGGTAAACAGGAGGGGGAGTCGGGGACCCAGACGCGGATCTGGTTATACCGGCCAGAGCAAGCAAAACCGGTCTTATGGACGGGAACCGGTAGCCTGATTGACTCGGCGCCCAAATGGGCTCCAGACGGGAGCGGTGTGGTGATGGTGCGGAAAAAGGCGCCTTCGCCCGAACAGCGGGATTTTACGACCGGGATCTGGTGGAAAGAGTACCCTTCCGGTGCCGGCCTTCGTCTGACTTCCGGTCCCCAGGACCGCGATCCGGACTGGTCCCCAACGGGGGAAACCCTTGTTTTCGTTCGGGGAGCGGGCTTATATAACTCCTCTTTAATGACAATCCAAAAAAACGGACTGGGCCTTACGACCTTGGTCGCCAATGTGCAAGGCTTTATCACGGCCCCACACTGGGGGAAAGACGATAAAATTTACTATACATTGTTCCGGCAACGGAAAACAATGGTGGAAGTGGCCGGACAGCGTATCGAGTGTTGGGGGCTTGACCACGGTAGCATTTGGGTTTATGCTCTAAAGACAGGCGAGAATCGGCCCTTTCTCGATAACGGGGATGATAACCGGCATCCGGTGCTGTCCCCGGACGGACGTTACCTGGCATACATCTCCACCAATGGGCAGCAACCGGTGGAAGAGCGGGTGGTGCGGGACCGGGGGAGTATCTTTGTCCACGATCTGGTGACTGGGACCCGGTTTCGGGTCAGCGACGGCGTTAGTCTAAACGGCGGGCCGCCCTGTTGGAGTCCAGATGGGAAGCGACTGGCCTTTTTTAGTTTCCGTGACAACCGACCGGCAGTATGGAGTCTGAATTGGAAGGAACACGCCCAACCGGAAACCACCGACCGGTAGTTTTCTTTACAAAAACGAGGACTTGCTTAAACCACAGTCTAACCGAAATCGTTAACCTGTGGTTCTTTTCATATCTGGGGGTTAATGTATAATAGGGGGCAAGCGGGAAGAAATGTTTAGTGATTTTAAGCGTGTGGCGGACCGGCCAGCTTATCTTCAACTCAAGGAGTACCTGAAGGAACAGATTCTGGGCGGAATTATCCAGGCTGGTGAGCGGTTACCCTCCACCCGGGAAATGGCCTCGGCCCTTCTCCTGAGCCGGAATACGGTGATCCAGGCCTATCAGGATCTGGAAGAGGAGGGGTTTATTGAAACGGTTCCGGGGCAAGGTTCTTTTGTCGGTGCCGTTGCTGTTGAGTCCGGGACAACGACTAGGCTCCCCTGGAATCAGCTGACTACCACCTACGCCGCCGAGGCGGTGCGGCTGGATATTGAAAAGTCCGAGTTGAAATGGGAACGGGGGATGATCTCCTTTAAGAGTATCGCCCCCGACGGTAAACTGTTTCCCACCGAGGATTTTAAACGAGCTTTTCAAAACCGTTTCGCCTTGGAAGGGGAGAAGATTCTCAACTACGGTTACGCCCAAGGTTACCGGCCGTTGCTTCAGTACTTGGCGAATTATCTGAAGCATAAAGGGGTGGATCTGGAGGGGAAAGCGATTCTGGTGACCAACGGCTTTACGGAAGGTTTGAATCTGGTCCTGGCTGGAATCTGCGCCCCGGGCGACGGGATTG
Organism: Bacillota bacterium; assembly: GCA_012512605.1. Taxonomy (GTDB): domain Bacteria; phylum Bacillota; class UBA4882; order UBA10575; family UBA10575; genus Capillibacterium. The sequence continues at coordinate 358 of JAAZDX010000048.1, read as the reverse complement.
TCACCGAGAACCCAACCCATAATACGGCGCTTAAGATCTTTAAGCTAAGAAACCTGAAGGTTTACGGGATCCCCATGACAGCGGACGGAATCGACGCGGACGTTTTGGCCCAGACCCTGGCCGCCAAACCGGTAAAAGCGGGTTTTTTGATCCCATCCTACCACAACCCGACCGGGGTGGTGATGCCGCCAGCCAAACGCCAGGCGGTTCTGGAGGTCTTTGCCCACCACCGGGTCCCCATCATCGAGGATGGTTTCAATGAAGAACTCCGCTATTCCGGGGCCCATGTGGCACCCCTTTTAGCTCTGGCCGGGAAGGGCAACAATGTGGTCTACATCGGTAGTTTCTCGAAGATTCT
>JAAZDX010000047.1 GCA_012512605.1 Bacillota bacterium | reverse complement strand
TTTGTCAACAAGATGGATCGGGTGGGCGCCGATTTTTTCCGCGTTGTCGAGATGATGAAGGATAAATTGGGCGCGAATCCGCTACCACTGCAGATTCCCATCGGTGCGGAAGATGAATTCCGCGGGATTGTCGATCTGATTGAGGAGAAAGCCCATATTTACCTTGACGACTTGGGAACGCAAAGCGAGACGCAGGAGGTTCCGGCCGAGCTCACCGCAACAGTAGAGAAATACCGCAATCAGCTTCTGGAAAGCCTGGCTGAATTTGACGAAGAAATTTTGGAAGACTATTTAGAAGGGAACAAAATAGCCCCGGAACGGATCCGGACCGTACTGCGGAAGGTGACGATTGAGTCAAAACTGACCCCGGTTCTGTGTGGGTCGGCTTTTAAGAACAAGGGTGTTCAGCTGTTGCTGGATGCGGCGGTTGATTACCTGCCGTCGCCCTTGGACCTGCCTCCGGTAAGGGGGACGGGGGTTAGAACCAAAGAAGAGGTTGAACTGACTCCGGCCGATGATGAACCCTTTGCGGCGTTGGCGTTTAAAGTCATGACCGACCCCTATGTGGGGAAACTGGTTTTCTTCCGGGTCTATTCGGGGGAACTCGCCGCCGGCTCGTATGTTTATAACGCGAATAAACAGCGGCGAGAGCGGGTCGGCCGTATTTTGCGGATGCATGCCAACCATCGAGAAGAGGTTAAGGTGGTCCGGACCGGCGATATTGCCGCCGCGGTCGGTTGGAAAGAAACGGGTACCGGTGATACCCTTTGTAGTGAAGATAATCAGGTGTACCTCGAATCAATGGAGTTTCCGGAGCCGGTCATTTCGGTGGCGATTGAACCGAAGACGAAAGCGGACCAAGACAAGTTGGGGCTTTCTTTGGTGAAACTGGCTGAAGAAGACCCGACCTTCCGGGTGCATACCGACCAGGAAACCGGACAGACCATCATCTCTGGCATGGGCGAGCTTCATCTGGAGGTCATTACCGACCGGTTGATTCGCGAGTTCAAGGTGGAAGGGAACATCGGGAAACCACAGGTTGCTTACCGCGAAACCATCCGCCAGGCAGTCAAAACGGAAGGGAAATTCGTCCGGCAAAGCGGTGGTCGGGGACAGTACGGCCATGTCTGGTTGGAAATTGAACCGAATGAAGCGGGTGCTGGTTTTCTTTTCGAAAATAAGATTGTGGGCGGGGTTGTGCCCAAAGACTATGTGCCCGCTGTGGAAGCCGGAGTTAAAGAGGCGATGACCAACGGAGTATTGGCTGGCTATCCCATGGTTGATGTTAAAGTAGCCCTGGTTGACGGGTCCTACCATGAGGTTGACTCGTCCGAGATGGCTTTTAAGATTGCCGCATCAATGGGTTTTAAGGAAGGTTGTCGGAAGGCCAAGCCTGTTTTGTTGGAACCGATTATGAAGATTGAAATCATTACCCCCGAGGATTACCTCGGTGATGTGCTTGGCGATTTCAATTCACGCCGGGGGAAAGTGGAAGGGATGGAACAGCGCCCGGGAGCGCAGGCGATCCATGGGTATGTGCCCATGGCCCAAATGTTCGGATACGCCACTGTCCTGCGGTCGATCTCCCAAGGCCGGGCCATCTATACGTTGACCTTCTCCCACTACGAAGAGGTACCTGCCAGTATTGCGAAAGAGATCATCAGTGAGTAGTTGGGTTGGGGTTTTAAAGCGTAATCAGTAAAACTGAATATAAAGAAGAGTAGATCTATGAAGAGTTAATGAGGAGGATCAGAAATGGCAAAGCAAAAATTTGAGCGGACAAAACCGCACGCGAACATTGGGACCATTGGTCACGTTGACCACGGTAAGACCACGACGACAGCGGCGATCACGCTGATACTGGGCAAA
>JAAZDX010000046.1 GCA_012512605.1 Bacillota bacterium | reverse complement strand
GGGGACGCCTGTCCATATTATTGGCGATCCCTTTATGGGCCGCCGCCGGTTGGTCAAAGGTGAAAAGGGGGCCGACATCATGTTTCTACAAAAACGCTTAAAACAGTTGGGCTTCTATGACCAAGGGATTGATGGGATCTTCGGTTATGGTACGGAACAGGCTGTCAAAGCTTTTCAACGGGAAAACCAACTCCCGGTTACCGGGCAAATTGGCTGGCGGGAGTATTCAGTCATGGGGCTGATCAGTGAAGAATAAGGTCGAAATCCTCCCATGGGGAGGATTTTTACCTGAAAAAAAAGGGTTCTTACGAGTTTAACCGAATAATAAAAATAGTACTTTTTAGTAATGCGATCTAGGACCAAGCGGATATAATTGCCTAATTTATTACGAATTAGGCAATTTCTCTAACTGTATTAAAGGGGGTCTACTGTTGAAGGCGGAATTTATCAATCCCTTTGTTGGCGGAGCATACGATATCATTAAGCGGATTGCTGGGATCGAAGCAACCAAGGGCGAATTGTCGCTTGCCAATTCTCCGGTTCGTGGTGACGAAGTGAATGTGGTGATCGGCGTCACCGGGGACTTGACGGGACAGATCATCTTCTGTCTTTCGGAAGCGACTGCTCTGGTGTTTGCTTCAAAGATGTTAATGAATTTAACCACCGACTCCTTTAATGAATTGGCGAAAAGCGCCATCTGTGAGATGGGCAATATGATCCTTGGTCGTGCAGTGACTTCCCTTGGCGAACGAGGTTACTTTTGTACCTTGACTCCTCCGGCGCTCTTGATCGGTAAGAATGTGGTCGTGTCTACCCAAGTCTTGAAGTTCTTAGTGATCCCCCTCGAGACGAAGTACGGCCCGATAACAATTAATGCGGCATTACAAGAAAAAAAAGAATAAGGAGGGATTTTGGTGCAGACGATTCGGGTTGGGCAATTGATTCCCGGTATGATCCTGGCCCAAGATGTGTTAATTCCCCGGACGGGAGTAACACTCCTGCCGATGAATACAGTATTAACGATGGAGATGATTCGCCGGATCAGTTCTTTTCACATTGATGAAGTTTATATCAAGGAGCCGGAAAGAAGCGATAAGGAGAAGAATGAAGAGATCCTAGTGCCGGTTATGGCGGAGAGCCACGAAAAATCGGTGGCGGCGGTTGAAAGAGTCATTACGAACTTTCGCAAGGATAGCTTTACGCAAGAAGCCATCGATGGTCTGGTTGGTGATCTGTTAGAACAGGTGGAGATGGATGCTGACTTACTGCTAAACCTGACCCATATGAAAAGTTATGACAATTATCTCTTTTCGCATGCGGTGAACGTCAGCATTATCAGTATTCTAATCGGGGAACAGCTGGGGTACGAGAAAGAGGAATTGAACAAATTGGGTGTAGCCGCGCTTCTGCATGACATCGGGATGCTGAAGATCTCAGTGGAGACCTGGCGAAAAGTGGGGACCCTGACCCCCAGTGAATACCAGGAGGTCAGGAAACATCCTGAATATGGATCAGAGCTCTTAGAGGGAATGTCGTCGGAGGTCCAGGCGGTCGCCGCCCAGCACCATGAGCGGTACGATGGATCCGGTTATCCGCGGGGGTTTAAAGGGAGCCAGATTAACTATAAAGCCCGCATCGTGGCGTTGGCCGATGTCTATGAGGCTTGTATCTCGGATCGTCCTTACCGCGAACGGCTTACGCCTCAGGAAGCAATTAAGTTGATCGTGGCGAACCAGGAAGGTTTCGATCCACAAATACTAAAAGTTTTCCTTTTAACAATGGCGATCTACCCCATTGGTACATTCGTCCGTCTAAACACGGGAGAAATCGGCAAAGTGATCCGCGTTTCCAAAAACCAGCCTTTCCGGCCGGTGCTTTCCCTTTATTATGACCGACAGGGCGAACTTCTGGGCCAACCGATCCGCCTTGATCTATGTGAAGATACGAATCATTTGTTATACATCGAGGAAACCTTACCGGCTGAAGAACATAAAAAGCTCTCCGAACAAGTGGCCGCCGCCTTTTCCAACCGGCCTTGGGGATAAGGGAGAGAAAAACACCGTTTGCCAACATTATGGCAGACGGTTTTTTTACGCAAAATTTGCAGTTAATCTGTGAAAAGCCCCGATCCAAGACTTACCGGGGCTCTTCGGCTCGAAAGAGAACCATTTCTGTGATATAATTTTTTATGTCAATTAGTTTGTTGTGATGATTAAAATGACCGACCTAACACTTATTGTAGGAAGGGGATTAAGATGTCCAGGAAAAACTGGAGCCTGCGACAGATCATTATTGTTGCATTTGTGTTTTTGCTCACCTCCGGGCTCCTGTTTGGGGGCGGGTTCTTGTACGAAAAGCTTTTTCGCCGTAATCCACTGCAAAAATGGGTAAAAACCAACGCGGCGATCACCGGCTTTCAGTTGCAGGAGCAGAAAGAGGGTTTACGTTTGGAATTGACCCTCGATCCAGAACAGGTTGATAATCTACAGGTGATCCTTGAGCCGTTCCTCCGTGAGGTGATGACCAGAAAGCAACAGCCGGTGCAAGAGGTGTCGATCGCCAATGAACCGTCTCCCGCATTGACGGAGGTGTATTATCAACTGAGTTTTGCTTTGGCGGAAGCGCAAGCGACCGGTGAATACAACACCCTTTACGAAATCCTCCAAGCTTTAGAGACGGAAGCCGGAGAGGCCGACTTCCGTGTTTATCTCGGTGTTGATTATCTTTTTGTGCAACTAAAAAAGGGAAACGACAGCTATTATTCGGTGGTACCCCGTACGGACCACGCGCAATACATGGCCCTCGCCGGAGGGACGAAAGGAGGTAGAGGCTGATGCGGAAAGAAGTGTTGATCGGCGTGGGGGCCGGGGTGTTGGTATTCTTATACGCCCGTGGTTTTGACCCAATGCCTTTCCTGCTTTTGGGCGGCTTCTTCTTTATCCTCCGTTTTTATCTGCACGGCCGAGGTTTGGAGAAGAATTACGAAACCATCGATGCGGCCGGGGATAATACGGTTATCCCTCCGGTGACCTTTGCCGATATTGGCGGCCAGGAGATCGCCAAGCGCGAGCTGATGGAGGCCTTGAATTTTTTGAAGGATGAAGAAAAGGTGAAGGATTTAGGGATCAGACCCTTGAAAGGAATCCTTTTGAGCGGACCGCCGGGCACTGGTAAAACGTTGATGGCGAAAGCGGCCGCTTCTTATACGGATTCGGTCTTTTTGGCGGCTTCAGGATCGGAATTTATCCAGATGTACGCTGGAGTCGGGGCCCAACGGGTTAGGCAGCTTTTCACCCGGGCCCGAAAATTGGCGAAAAAAACCGGGAAACAAAAGGCCATTATCTTCCTTGATGAGCTGGATGTTTTGGGCGGGAAAAGAGGAAAACACACTTCTCATCTGGAATATGATCAGACCCTGAACCAATTGTTAGTGGAGATGGACGGGATCAAATCGACTGATGGGACCAAAGTACTGGTGATTGGTGCGACCAACCGGGCCGACTTACTGGATGACGCGTTACTGCGTCCGGGACGGTTTGCCCGCCGGGTCCAGGTGGCTCTGCCGGAGAAGGAAGGACGGCTTAAGATTCTGCAGATTCACACGAAAAACAAACCACTGGCGCCTGCGGTCAACCTGGAGACCGTTGCGGAAGATACTTTTGGCTTCTCCGGTGCTCATCTCGAATCCTTGGTGAACGAAGCGGCAATTTTAGCCTTTCGGCAGGGTAAGAAGGAAATTGGTAACGCTGAGTTACAAGAGGCCATCGATAAAGTGATTCTTGGGGAGAAACTGGAACGCAAGCCACGCCGGGAAGAATTACGCCGGGTTGCTATCCACGAAACCGGTCATGCCATGGTCAGTGAGACGGTCCGTCCGCAGTCCGTCGGTGCAGTTACGGTGGCACCGCGCGGGAAGGCTTTAGGTTTTATGCGGCCAAACGGGAAAGAGCAACGTTTCCTCTACACCAAAGCAGACCTGGAGGACCAGATCGCCGTCTTGCTCGGTGGCGTCATTGCCGAAGAATTGATTTACGGCACGCGGAGCACCGGGGCCAGTAACGATCTGGAACAAACGGTGAAGCTTGCGAAAGAGATTATTAAAAACGGCCTTTCTCCGCTGGGGATTGTTGACCAGGAGTATACACCAAAAGAGCAGATTAATGCGGCGTTTTCAGAGATCGTCACGACGCAGGAGGAACGGGTCAGGAAGATCTTGACGGAAAAACTTACCCTCCTTAAACAAGGGGCCGAACGGCTGCTGACCGCGGAGAAACTCTCCGGGGACGAGTTCCGGTCTTTGTTGAAGGAGACGGCATAAGCGGTTTTGCCGGTAGGAGCAGCAGGAACAGCAGGAGTAGCAAGATCTGATAGAAAGTTGGAGCTAGTATGATGCAGAAGTTGAAGCAGATTAAATTTGGGCCAGAGGGGAAGAAAATCGGCCTCTTGCTGCTGGCGCTGGTCATTGTTGGGATCGGTCTAGCTGCCTTTGGCGGGATGAAGGCGGAGTTTGGTCCTTTTGCGATTAGGCTTGCCTTTTCCTGGGGCTGGCCGGGCGAAAGCCGGCTGGTGATCCCACCCCTTGGTGAGATTAAAGCCTATACCCACCGGTGGCCGGTGGTCCTCTCCGCTACCCTGGAACGGATTGATCTGCCCCTGCTCCAGCACGAGCTCCTTGGGATCAGTGATTCCGGGGCTTATCTCGATCGTCTCTTGGTGGAATTGCGTGATAGTCTTTATTTATTTCTCGTCCGTTTGTGTCTGGTGGGTGGAGCAGCCGGTATATTTGCCGGAGTTCTTTTCGGCCAACGCCGCTTCAAGGCTTGGTGGCGGACGATGGGTGTTGGGGTCCTGTTGGTATTGTTCATTATGGGCGGGGTTTTGGTCGGCTTTAACCAGGAAGCATTCAAGAACCCCCGATATGAAGGGGCTTTAGAGGTTGCGCCGTGGGCGCTGGGTTTGATTGAAGAAGGGTTGAATCGTCTTCCCGAATTCAGCGTAAAACTAGCGGAAGTGGCTGGCAATATGGATACGGTTTTTGCCCGGGTCAATACCCTTTCGCCGTTGGCCAACGTCGAAGGGGAAGTTAAAGTGCTTCATGTCTCCGATATTCATAACAACCCGGCGGCGGTGGAATTTATTGAAAAAGTTATTACCGGGTTCGGGGTGGATCTGGTGATTGACACCGGAGATTTAACCGATTACGGTACTGCTTTGGAAACAGAGTTAAACCGGAAAATTAACAATTTGGGGGTCAAATACCTGTTTGTTCCGGGGAACCATGATTCGGCCGCAGTTGTCTCCCGCTTGCGCAAGTATAAAAATGTGATCGTGATGACCAAACGAATCTACGAAACACACGGGCTGACGATTATGGGGTGGCCGGATCCGGCCAGTTCCGGGACAGAACGACTGTTGCCGGAGGATGACGAGTTGAAAGCGGAAGCGGAGAACCTCCGGGCTTATCTGGAAGCAGCCGACCGGGAAATTGATCTTTTGGCTGTGCACAACCGGAAACTGGTTACCCCGCTTCCGCCGAGGGTTCCGGTGGTGTTGTACGGGCATGACCACAAGATGGCTATTACCGAGGAGGACGGTACGGTACTGGTTAACGCCGGGACGACCGGAGCGGCTGGTCTGCGCGGCTTCGGCAACGAAAAAATCCCCTATAGTGTAGCTCTCCTTCGGTTTAATCTAAAGGACGGGAGATATCACTTAGCCGCCGTTGATTCGATCCAGGTTTTCAGCTTACATGGGAAGTTTATTCTCGAACGGACGGTGGTTAGTGCCCCCGACACGACCGGAGACGAAAGGTAAGTAGGTGGGATGGAGGGTTTGAGTGGAATGAGGTTGTTTGTGGCGGTACGGTTAGCTTCCGAATTGCAGAAAGCGGTTGGCGCTTTTATTGCCCAAAATGCGTCGTGTTCAAAGGGGGTTAAATGGGTTGACGTCAGTCAAGCCCATTTTACCCTCTTTTTTCTGGGTGAACAACCGGCACGGTTGGTCACGGAGATCGATCCTCTGCTCCAAAAAGTCGCGGCCGAACAAGAAAGCTTCAATCTTTCCTTGGGACCGGGTGGGGTCTTTCCTTCCTGGAAGGCACCGCGGGTGCTCTGGTTGGGGGTGGAAAAGGGGCGCGAAGAATTAAAAACTTTGGCGGCCAGGGTAACGTCAGCATGCGTCGAAAGAGGAGTACCGCAGCCCAACCGCGCCTTCACCCCCCATCTTACGCTCGGACGGGTTAAAAAACCACCGGCCGTGATCGACCGGGAAATGCTGGTTCAGGGGGTCAAGGGTGAGATGGAGGTGGCTGCTTTCACCCTATTTGCCAGTGAGTTAAGGCCACGGGGCCCGGTCTACCGGGAGCTGGGTACCTATCAGCTGGCTAAATAGGATTTATCTGTTGTGAGCTGGCTGTTTTCTTTGCCGGATTGTTGGCAGGCGGTGTGGAGAACGAGGTGCGGTGCCGGTTGGGGAATACAGGGCAAACATAATCATACATCTGAGTGACGAGCATTGGGCGATGAGCGCCATTATCCTAGATTGAAAAGGAGGTTTTATGATGAAAGCCAGTCTAAAATGGGATGGGTATTTAGGGTTTGAAGCAGAGGGTGAATCAGGGCGGCAGATTGTCACCGATGCATCGGTGGCTGCAGGCGGGCGGGGTTTGGGTCCGACGCCGATGGAGTTGGTCCTGTTCGGACTGGGCGGGTGTATGGGG
>JAAZDX010000045.1 GCA_012512605.1 Bacillota bacterium | reverse complement strand
CTGACCCCGGTGAACCACTACGGTTTGCCGATGGTGCTCGGCGGGTGTGAGGTCAACCTCCTCGAATTAACCAATCTCTATGCCGCGCTGGCCGGTGGCGGAAAGATCTACCCGGTCCAAACCCGGCGTGACCAGGGCGCTTCTCCACCGCTCCCGTTGTTTTCACCGGGAGTGGCCTATGTTATTACCGAGATCCTTACTGAAGTGCACCGACCCGACCTTCCGACCTGTTGGGAGTTTACCACCTTACCGAAGGTGGCTTGGAAGACCGGGACTTCTTATGGCCATAAAGACGCTTGGAGCATCGGTTATAATCCCCGTTATACTGTGGGGGTGTGGGTCGGAAACTTTACTGGGGTCGGGCGAGCCGGACTGAACGGGGCCGAGAAGGCCGCTCCGCTCCTCTTTACCATCTTTGCCCATTTGAACAGTAATACCACCGTTTCCTGGTTTACACCACCGGCGACCGTAAAAAAGAGAGCGGTTTGCGCCGTCAGCGGCCAAACGCCCGGTCCGTTCTGTTCCCCGCTGCGTACCGATTATTTTTTAACGGATTGTTCGCCGGACGTGGAATGTACGATCCACCAGACCTACCTGCTGGATACGGCGACCGGTTACCGCCTCCCGCCCCATTACTACTCGGCGGCCCGGGTCACCGAAGAGCACGTATATTTGCAGTATCCGCCCCGGGTTGCGGCATGGCTTGAAGCGAACGGACAACCGGTGGAAAAGCTCCCGCCGCTGCTTCCGGAGTGGCAAAAGATCCTGCCGGGTGGGGCACCGGTGGTACGTTCGCCCTCGCCGGATTATGTTTATCAAATCCGCCGCGGGATTCCCCTGGAGTATCAGAAAATCTGCTTTGAAGCGGCAGCCGGCAATGATGTGCAACGCCTCTACTGGTTTGTCGACGGGAAGTTTTATGGTCACACCAAACCGGGAGAACGTCTTTTTTATGTACCGAAACCCGGTCGTTACCGGGTAATCTGCCAAGACGACCGGGGAAGAAGCGCCAAGGTTATGATGGAAATTGGCGATTAGTGCGGATGAAAACGTTAGTGCAGATAAAAAACATTAGTGTGAAAGAAACAACCGCTTTTAGTTGAGGGGAACCATAAAGCGGTTTTTTTCATTGCGGCGTTGTGCTAAAGGGGAGCTGTTCTGGAAGACTTGGTGGTTGCTAGCATAGGCGGCAGCTTAGAAACGAATGCTTGGAAGGTGGATGCAGAAGATTGTCTCGGCGTCTCCGTAGCGCGCAGGCGGCTACTTAGAAGCGAATATTTGGAAGGAGTAAGAAGTATTAAGGCTTATTTATTTGGGTATTCCTTGCGCTCCTAAGTTTGTTGTAATAAAATGAAGGCTAAAGTATGGTAACTTAGGTTACCAAAAGGCGGTTATGAGAATGTTTACAAAGTGGAATGAACAACTAGCGATCTGCCCTCTGTTTGCCGGAATTGATCCCGCAGAACTCCAGGTTATGTTGGCCTGTCTTAACCCGGAGGTCCGCCATTACCGGAAGAATGAACTGGTAACGGTTGAGGGGGAGAAGTTCCTGGGGGTTGGTGTGGTTTTGGCCGGGCGGGCGATCGTAACCAAGGAGAGTGTGGCCGGGAACCGGGTGATCCTCTCTACCTTACAGCCGGGGGATCTTTTCGGCGAGATGGTGGCTTTTTCCGGACGGAAAGGATGGCCAGCCACGATCCAGGCCCAGCAGGCGGCGGCGATCTTTTTTTTAGCCCCCGAAAAAATCATCGGTAGTTGTCCCCGCCAGTGTGTGAGCCATCGGCACTTAATAATGAATATGCTGCGGATTGTCTCGGAAAAGGCGCTTAATCTCAACCGGAAAGTAGAGCACCTGACCATTAAGACGCTGCGCGGTAAGATCGCCGCATTCTTGTTGGAACAAGCAAAGGAAGCGGGGGCGATGACCTTTATGTTGCCCTTCAACCGGAACGAGCTAGCCGAATATCTCAATGTGGCGCGGCCTTCACTCTCCCGGGAGATGGGAAGGATGAAAGCGGAAGGACTGATCGATTTTCACGGGGTTTCGGTGAAGATCATTGATGTGGAAGCATTAAAACAGGCGGCGGAATAAAAATTGGGTACCGGTCTTGACCTTGACGTAACGTAAAGGTGTATAGTGGGGTTGTCAGGAGGTGAGGGAATTGGGCTATACGGTGCGGCAATTGGCAAGACTAGCCGGGATCAGCCCGCGCACCATCCGCTATTACGATGAGATTGATCTTTTAAAGCCCGCGCGGGTCAGTGCCTCCGGCTATCGCCTTTATGGTCAAGCGGAAGTCGATCGGCTACAGCAGATCCTTTTCTACCGGGCCCTTGGCGTGGAGTTGAAAAAGATTAAACGACTGATCTCTGCACCGTCCTTTGACGAGCTGGCGGCCTTAAAAGAGCACCGGACCAAACTGCTGGCGAAGAGACGACAGGTGGATCTGTTGATTGCCAATGTGGAGAAGACGATTGCGTTAAAGGAGGGGAAAATAACGATGTCGGATCAAGAGAAATTTGCAGCATTCAAACAAAACATGATCACCGAGAATGAGGAGAAGTATGGCGCGGAGATCCGGGCGGAATACGGAGATAAAACCATCGACCAAGCCAATGCGGCGCTTAAGAACATGACGGCTGAGCAGTACGCCCAATGGCAGCAGCTGGGAAAGGAGGTTCTGGAAACCCTAAAAATGGCGATGGCGACCGGGGAACCGGCCAGTCCGCTGGCGCAAAAAACAGCGGATTTGCACCGCCAATGGCTGAATTACGCGTGGGGTCACTACGACAAAGCGGCCCACGCCGGACTCGCCCGCATGTACGTGGCTGATCCCAGATTTACTGCTTATTACGATGACCAGGTGCAGCCCGGAGCGGCTGAGTTTTTACGCGATGCAATCTTGATCTATACCGGGGTAAACCAATAAGGAGGTGGCTGTCTTCTTCCCCAGAAGACAGCCTTTATTAACTGGGAAATAACCCCTGTTAAGCATTGATAAGCATTTAAAGGAAAGTGGGAGCTGGAATCGAAATAAGAACTTTGTTGATTGAGCAGTTAACATTACAGCATGGAGTGATCAAAGTGTCATATCAGTACATCCTTTTTGACTTAGACGGAACACTAACCGATCCGGGCGTTGGGATCATTAATTCAGTGCGTTATGCGCTGAAGCAATACGGGCTTGACGGCGACCCCAAATTTCTGCGCCGTTTTATCGGCCCGCCGCTGATCGATTCGTTTATCAAGTATTATGGGTTTGATGAAGTAAAGGCCAGGGAGGCGGTGGCGTACTACCGGGAATACTATGGGCCCCGCGGGATCTTTGAAAACCAGCTTTATCCGGGTATTCCAAAGCTCTTACAGACCTTGTTTGAACGGGGGAAGAAACTGGCCCTAGCGACTTCTAAACCGACCGTCTATGCCCGGCAGATTCTTGCCCACTTTCAGATTGACCGTTATTTTGCCGAAGAATTGCTGATCGGTAGTTACCTGGACGGGCGGCGGACCAAGAAGGCCGAAGTGATCGCCGCGGCGTTGGCTTTGCTCCCACCGGAGAAAGCAAAGACGGTGATGGTGGGGGACCGGAAGTTTGATGTCGTAGGGGCCCGGGCCAATGGGATTGCTGCGATCGCGGTCACTTATGGTTACGGTGAGCGGGCCGAGCTGGAAGCGGCAGGACCGACCCATTTCGCGCATACGGTCCCGGAGCTTCTGGCAATATTAGACTGAACAAGCAACGGGTGCTTGGCGATCAAGCAGCCGCTCCTATTGATTGGGGGCGGCTGTTTTTTCTAAAAGGAAGCGAAGGACCAAACCTAATATCAAGCCGTAGGCGGCGGAAGCGAGGAGGTTGGTTAAGGCCGAGGACAAGGAGATTTTGGCCAGTTCGGGGACTTTAAAGAGAAGAGTAACGGCGTAGGAAAAAAACCAGATACCTATGCCGAAATGGATCGCTTTCATGAGGAGGTAAGGTTTGGGCGGGCTGCCAACTAGGTAAGTAAAGAGGACGCCAAGGGTGGCGGAGAACCCCAGAAAGGCAAAGCAAGCGAGCAAATTTTCCCCCAAGTTTGCGGGGGGATGGCCAAAAATAAAGACCCCGGCGAAATCCATAAACCGGAGGTGGCCCACTTTGAAAAGGAGGATCAAGACCAGGTTAACGGCGGTGGAAGCGAGTCCGCCGCAGAAACCGGCGATCAGGCCGGGGAGATAATGTTCTTTTACCATGCTCTCCGCCTCCATAAGACGTTCTTACTCTTATTATGCGATATCTGCGCGGAAAACTTACTGGCTTTGAGCTACTTTTATCGAACATGGGTGCCGAGTGGCCAGTCGCACTTTCAAGTAGAAAAGACCAGATCACACTTGTCGGCG
>JAAZDX010000004.1 GCA_012512605.1 Bacillota bacterium | reverse complement strand
GCCAAGTCCGGAAAAAATAAAAAAGCGGGTCGCCCCGCTTGGTCCATCCGAATAACATCAAGGAATTTTTCGACCAAAATCCCCCTAATTATGTTTAAGAAATGCGATAATTCCACTCTTACGAGAGGGATGAGGCTTTGGCCACAACACCCTCTTTCGGTTTGGCGAAGATCATCCGTCCGGCGGCGGTCTGTAGGACACTGGTGACCGTCACCGCGATCTCTTCACCGATGTACTGGCGCCCGCCATCGACCACAATCATGGTCCCATCCTCAAGGTAAGCAATGCCTTGCCCCAGCTCCTTTCCGTCTTTGATCACTTGAATCATAACCTCTTCGCCGGGGAGAATAATCGGCTTGATCGCATTAGCCAGTTCGTTGATGTTTAAAACCGGAACACCATACAACTCGGCTACCTTATTCAGGTTAAAATCGTTAGTAATCACTTTCGCTCCCAACACCTTAGCCAGACGGACAATCTTCGTGTCCACATCGCTTAACTCCTCAAAATCCTGGTCGTAGATACGAATCGTAATGCCCGGGTCTTTCTGCATTTTATTCAAAATATCCAGACCGCGGCGCCCGCGGTTGCGTTTGAGCGAATCGGAAGAGTCGGCAATTCTTTGCAGTTCCGCCACGACAAAGCCGGGAACGATAAAGATCCCCTCCATAAAACCGGTCTGGGCCACGTCTAAAATGCGCCCATCAATAATACTACTGGTATCTAAAACCTTATAAGATGCTTTCCCTGCAGATAAGCGCCCTTTACTCCCGCTTTTTTCGCCCGTTTTCACCGTAGCGCCCAAAAAATTAAGGATCTCATCCTTCTTGCGGTGGGTAAGACGGCCGATTGTGCCACTGATCGTCAGAATAATCAAAAGCGCTAGCGTGTTACCCAAGGGACCGGGTAAGCGGGTCAGGGGCATTGCCGCCACAAACAAACCAGAAAGAAGCAACCCGAAAAAGATGCCCAATCCCTCGATGAGCAGTTCGGGAACGGTAATCTTCTGAAAACTCTCCTCAATCTTCAACCACAAGGCTGGAATGAGAAATCGCGCCAAAAGATAGCCCAGGACTAAACCGACCAAAGCACACGCGGATATAACCAACCAGTGGAGATGGGGAAAGAAAGAAAAGACAAAATAATAGCCAGCAAAACCGGTGGATAGACCAAACAAAACTGTTAGGATCTTCGTAAACAACTATTGGCACCCCCTTTCTTCTTAATTTATCCAGAAGGACAAATAATATCCCTCTGCGGGACCGGTCTTTTGTAAAAAAACTAGATTTATGGCTATTTAAAGAAGATGAAGCGAAAAAAAAAGCCAGTATTCCTGGCGTTAATTTAGACACTCCTCTACCATTGATTGCACCTGTTCTTCATCGAGGTCCTCAACCAACGCTAATTCGCTATAAAGAATGTTTTTGGCATTCTCCAGCATTTTCCTTTCGCCGGTCGAAAGTCCTTTCTCCCGGTCCCGTAAGGACAAGCCACTGACGACCTCAGCCACATCGTAAATATTTCCAGACTTGATCTTCTCCATGTTTGCACGGTAACGTCGATTCCAATTCGACGACATATCCATCTCTTTATTTTTGAGTACTTCTAAGACTTTGCCCACTTCATCCCTGCTAATTATCTCCCGTAGACCGACCAGATCCTTGTTGCAAACAGGAATCATCACCTTCATTTCACCACTGGTAAGCTTGATTATATAATAATCTTCCAG
This sequence comes from Bacillota bacterium, assembly GCA_012512605.1. Lineage (GTDB taxonomy): Bacteria > Bacillota > UBA4882 > UBA10575 > UBA10575 > Capillibacterium. The sequence goes on along the minus strand of JAAZDX010000004.1, from coordinate 6,912 downwards.
GGTTCCTGATACGTCCCGTTGCTCGATTCCCTCGATAACTCCGGCTCCGTGCATCGGATATACTATCCTGTCTCCAACATTAAACATTAAGCTACCTCCATAGAAAAGTTTCGACATTAAATAGTATACCACGAAACTGGCCGTTATGTCAATTTATATAAAATAATAGATTTTAACAGATTGTATGTACAAAGTCAAGATGTTTTTTGCGCCCAAAAATTTTGCCCAGGTCATCTAGTCTTTTTTTAGATATGACGGTCCAATAAGACTTGTTCCCGCAGACGCCGCAGACCTTCTTTAATCGAGCGGGCCCTTACTTCACCGATCCCTTCCACCTCATCCAGCTCTTCAATGGAAGCCCCCACAATATTCTGGAGGTTCTCAAACCGCTGGACCAGGTTTTCAATGACCGGGAAGGGGAGTTTGGGGATCTTTTTTAAGATCCGGTAGCCTCGGGGCGTAACGGGCACGTCTAAAGTCTGGACCGGGAAGCCCATCTCTTTAATGACCCCCGCTAAATCCACCAATTCTTCATAACTCCGCCCAAACAGTTCGTCTTGGACCTTTTCCAATTGGTCCGGATTGGGGATATAATCCTTCAAAACAAGGAGTCCTTCTTCCTCCAAATCGTACATCAACTCTTCCAACTGCATATTAACCAGACGGCCTTCCGAACCCAGTTCATAAATGTAGATCTCGATCTCTTTCGCGATCCGTGAGACCATCGCCGTTCGCTGCACCACGGTGGCCACTTCCGTAATGGTCGCCAGATCTTCGAATTCAAGGGCGCTTAAATTGACCAACGCTTGGTCAAGAACACTTTTATATTTCTCCAGGGTTTGGAGGGCTTGGTTTGCTTTGACCAAAATTGTGCTGACATCACGTAAGACATGACGCTGGTTCCCCTTAAAAAGGGTAATCAGGTTGCGCCTTTGGGAGATGGCAATCACCATTTCTCCGGTTTGAATCGCCACCCGTTCTGCCGTACGGTGCCGGGAGCCGGTTTCCCGGGTCGGAATGATCGAGTCTGGGGTTAAATGGGTATTAGCAAAAAGAATACGCTTCGCATCGCTGCTCAAGATGATGGCACCGTCCATCTTCGCCAGTTCGTAAAGGCTCGCCGGGTTAAGCTCCGCATTAATTTGGTAACCGCCATCCACCACTTCCATCACCTTTTCGCTGTCCCCGACAACGATTAGCGCGCCGGTCCGCGCACGGAGAATGTTTTCCAGTCCTTCATAAAGGACCGTTCCGGGTGCGACCATCTGTAGTATTTTTATGATTCCGGATTCATCCCCTGCCACCCTTACACCTCCTCCTTTTTGGTCAAGATCGCAAGCAATTCGCAAACACTACTGATTCCTTGGATCGACACTTTTTTCCCCTTTGGCACTTCCCCTAGTAAACCCTGGGGAATCAACAACCGCCCAAAACCATGTTTCACCGCTTCCGCCAACCGCCGCTGGGCGTTACCGACCCGCCGGATTTCACCCGTGAGGCCGATTTCACCAAAGGCGGCCAGATTGGCCGGTAACGGTTGATCGTAAAAGCTGGAGGCAACCGCTAGGGCGACCGCCAGATCACAAGCGGGTTCTTCGGTTCGAAACCCACCAATAACCGAAACGTAAACTTCCCGGTTGGCCAAAGGTAACCCCCCGCGGCGTTCCAACACCGCCAGGACCATCGCTACCCTTTGGTGGTCAAGCCCGGAAACCAAACGGCGGGGGTTACCGGGATTGCCCGTGGTCACAAGTGCTTGGATCTCCACAAGCAGGGGCAGGCTTCCCTCGACAATGGGCACCACCACCGTTCCGCTTTGCTGTGCACAGCGTTCCGAGAGCAAAAAGGCGGACGGGTTCTCGACTGGGGTTAATCCTTGATCGGCCAGACCGAGCAACGCGATCTCCTGGGTTGAACCGAACCGATTTTTCACAACCCGCAGCACCCGGTAGGGATAACGCCGGTCCCCCTCAAAGTAGAGTACCACATCAACCATGTGCTCAATCAGTTTCGGGCCGGCCAAAACCCCGCTTTTGGTAATATGTCCCACTAAAAAACAGATCATACCCCGCGCTTTAACCACGCCCATCACACTCTGGACAACCTCCCGGACTTGGGCCGGACTACCGGCGAGTCCGGGCCGATCCGCGCTGCTCAAAGTCTGGATGGAATCAAGAATCACCGCAATGGGCTTTAACCGTTCGATCTCCGCCGTGACGGCTTCAATCTCATTGGCGGTTAAAAGAAATAATTCGGGTTCGCTGATCCCTAACCGTTCCGCCCGTAACCGGACCTGCGCCTCAGATTCCTCGGCGCTAACGTAAAGGACCCTGCCGTACTGGGCCGTAAGGAGAGCGGCAATCTGCAACAAGAGGGTGGATTTACCCGCGCCCGGTTCTCCCCCTAAAAGAACCAACGAACCGGGGGTCAACCCACCCCCAAAGAGGCGGTCCAGCTCCGGACGGCCGATCACCAGTCGTTGCTGCTGTGGACCAGATTCCGCAGCTGTAATAACCAACGGCGCGGCGCAGGCCTGCGCCGTAACCGCCCGACGGGCCGGTGACGGAGGCGGGGACGACTGCTCGACAAAGGTATTCCAAGCCGCGCAGGACGGACACTTTCCCAACCACTTAAGGGATTCATATGCACAGTTTTCACAGATAAAGACGGCGCCTTTCCCCATTATAAACCTCGTTTCTTTTTCATCCGTCCACCGGCGGGTTCTCTAAATAAAATCTTCTTAAGATTACTAAAAAATCCTTCCCCGGAGGGAAGGATTTTTCTTATTTTTTCGGCTTTTTTTCCCTTTTTACACAAGCGAAGAGGCTTCTTCCTTTTCGAACTTAAGCTGATTCTCCTCCGCAGTCACCCGGATCAGATCGCCGGAACGGAACCGACCACGCAAAATCTCATCGGACAGCGGATTCTCGACCAGCCTTTGGATCGCCCGCCGCAGCGGTCGGGCACCAAAGAGGGGATCGTACCCTTCTTTGTAGATGATTTCTTTGGCTTCGGCTGAGATATCCAGCCTAATCCCTTGTTCCTCCAGTTGCTGCCGGAGTGTTTTCAGCATCAGTTCGATGATCTGCTCCAGTTCCTCTTTCCGCAAGGGGTGGAAGACGATGATGTCATCGATCCGGTTGAGAAACTCCGGCCGGAAGGTCCGTTTAAGCTCATCCAGGACCCGCTCTTTCATCCGTTCATAATCAACGTTCCCATCATTCTCGTCGGTATCGACCGTAAAGCCGATCGGGCCGGAATGTTCAATCAGGTTCGCCCCCACGTTCGAGGTCATAATCAACACCGTATTTTTGAAATCAACCGTGCGCCCCTGCGCATCAGTGAGACGGCCGTCCTCCAGAACCTGCAGCAGGATGTTGAAGACCTCCGGATGGGCTTTTTCCACCTCATCAAGGAGAATAACACTGTATGGTTTACGGCGAATCTTCTCCGTCACCTGACCACCTTCATCATAGCCAACGTAGCCCGGTGGGGCCCCCACCAGACGGGAGACGGTATGCCGCTCCATATATTCGGACATGTCTAGCCGCACCAGGGCGTTTTCATCCCCAAAAAGAGCTTCCGCCAGCGCACGAGCCAGTTCAGTTTTACCAACCCCCGTCGGGCCTAAGAAGATGAAGGAACCCACCGGCCGCTTCGGATCCTTCAGCCCGGCACGGGCCCGCCGTACCGCCCGGGATACCGAATCAATCGCTTCATTTTGGCCGATGACCCGCCGGTGGAGAATCTCTTCGAGCCGCAGGAGCCGTTCGCCCTCGCCTTCCTGCAGTTTCGTGACGGGGATCCCCGTCCAACTGGCAACCACTTCGGCAACTTCTTCTTCGGTCACGTTCGGCTCTAAACGACTTTGCCGGTTTTTCCAATCGTTCTGGTCCGCTTCCAGTTTGGCCCGGAGTTTCTGCTCCTCATCGCGCAGACTAGCGGCCTTTTCAAACTCCTCATTGCGGATCGCCGCTTCCTTCTCCTTTTGCACCTGCTCAATCTGGTCCTCCAGGTCCTTCAGATTGGGCGGGGTCACGGTGGTTTTTAGCCGCACTTTGGAAGAGGCCTCATCAATCAGATCAATGGCTTTATCCGGCAGGAAACGGTCGGAGATAAAGCGGTCAGAGAGATCAACCGCCGCCTTGATCGCTTCGTCGGTGATCTTCACCCGGTGGTGCGCCTCGTAGCGGTCCCGCAATCCTTTGAGAATCTGTTCTGCTTCTTCCCGGTTCGGTTCGCCGACAATGATCGGCTGAAACCGCCGTTCTAAAGCGGCGTCTTTCTCCACATGCTTACGGTACTCATCCAGGGTCGTCGCGCCGACACATTGCAGTTCGCCCCGGGCTAGCGCCGGTTTGAGAATATTAGCCGCATCAATGGCCCCTTCCGCCGCCCCTGCGCCGACCAAGGTATGCAATTCATCGATGAAGAGAATGACATCGCCGGCACTTCTAATCTCTTCCAACACCTTTTTCATCCGTTCCTCAAATTCACCCCGGTATTTGGAACCAGCGACCATCGAGCCCATATCAAGGGTGACCACCCGTTTGTTCTTCAGAATCTCCGGCACATCGCCCGCCACGATCTGCTGGGCCTACCCTTCCACAATCGCGGTTTTGCCCACCCCCGGTTCCCCAATTAACACCGGGTTGCTTTTCGTCCGGCGGGAGAGGACCTGAATCACCCGTTCAATCTCCTTCTCCCGGCCAATCACCGGATCCAACTTGCCGACTTTGGCCATTTCGTTCAGATCCCGTCCGAACTGGTTCAGAGTCTGGGTTTTACTGGGCCCGCCCCCTTTAGCACCGGGACCGACACCAACGTTACCCCCGAGCAGACTAAAGATCTGTTTACGGGCAGTTTCCAGATCGACCCCCAGGTTCTTCAGGACCTGGGCGGCCACACCCTCGCCTTCCCGGATGAGCCCCAAAAGGATATGTTCCGTCCCGACGTAATTGTGGCTCAGTTGTCGGCTCTCATCCCAAGCCAACTCTAAAACGCGTTTCGCCCGTGGAGTAAAGGGGACTTCTCCGAAGACCATCTCTTCCCCCACCCCGATAATCTTCTCCACTTCATTCCGGATTTTCTTGAGATCGACACCCAATAATTCCAAAGCTTTCGCCGCGATACTATCCCCCTCCTTGACGAGGCCGAGGAGAAGGTGTTCCGTTCCGATCACATTATGTCTTAATCTGGCCGCTTCCTTTTGCGCATGGAGTACAACGCGCCGCGCCCGTTCCGTAATTCTTGCAAACATCATTCTTCACCTCTCTTTACGTTCTTTCCTAATTATTCCCGTTTCGTTTTTAAATGTTTCCGAATGACTTCCGCCCGGTAATAATCCCGTTCATGCGGAGTAAGGTCTTTACCCACGATATGTTGGAGGATGGCCGGCCGGATCAGAAAAAATAATTCATTAACTTGTTCGACGCTGACTTCGGGGATCAAGTCTAATTTAACGCCCAACAATACATTATTCCAAAGTTTAAACGCTTCTTCCGAAGAGATTAAGCGTGCTTCGCTCAGAAGACCATATGCCCGGTGCACCCGGTCTTCCAACTGCAGGCGGGATTCTTTGGCCAGGAGCGCTTCGCGGGCGGAGCGTTCTTGGTCCATCACCTGCTTGGTCACAGAGATAATCTTCCCAATGATCTCATCCTCCGTCAACCCCAGGGTAACTTGGTTGGAGATCTGGTACAGGTTACCCGCCGATTCCGTGCCCTCGCCATAGATCCCCCGGACACTCAAGCCGACGTGGGGAAGGACGGAAAGGACTTTCTTTACTTGGTCCACCATTTGGAGGGCGGGCAGGTGCAGCATTACCGAAGCGCGAAGACCAGTACCGACGTTGGTCGGACATGTGGTCAGATAGCCCGCCTTCTCGGCGAAAGCGTAATCAAGTTCGGCCTCTAAGAGATCATCAACCCGATTGGCTTCGGCCCAAGCCTCCTGCAGCGCCAGCCCAGGAAGGATACTTTGGATCCGAATGTGGTCCTCCTCATTCAGCATAATCGCCACGGTTTGTTCCGGGTTTACCATCACCCCCCGGTGGGACGGGTTTTTCAACAGATCCGGACTGATCAGGTACTGTTCGACCAGGAGCAACCGGTCAGCCTGGGTTAATCCGTCCAGGCGTTTCATGGTAAATGCGGTCTTCTCCAAAGCGTTCTCCACTTTCGCGATAACCGTCTCCAGCGCTTCCTCGTCGGCCTGATGCGGAAAAGAATATCCTTGTAAATTCCGGGCCAATCGGATCCGACTACTCACGACCACATCACCTTCGGGTGCTGGACCATGTAGCCAACCCGGCAGTAAATCTTTCATTTTTTTCTTGAGGTCCAATCCGTCCACCTCCTACTTTAGCTTCTCTTCCTTTGCCTTAATCTCATCCCGGATCTGGGCGGCTTCTTCATAAGCTTCCCTGGCAATAGCATCCTGCAGTTTACGCCGGAGGTCCGCGATCTCTTTTTTAATTCTGACCTTTCCCCCGGTCCGCTTCGGGACTTTTCCGGTATGATTAATGTGCCCATGAACCCGCCGAAACAGTGGTCCAAGGGATTTACCAAAGGCCTGGTAGCAATCGCCACAACCCAAAAGGCCGATTTTTCTAAAGTCAGTAAAGGTCAGTCCACAAGTGGAGCATTTCTCAACAGCCGTTTGGTAAGGAGCGATGGCGCTTGGCGGCCCAAATTCGTTCTCAAGCAAACTGGCCAGTAAGTTATGGAACGAAAAATTCGGTTCGAAAAGAAACCCCAGTTCCTTTCCAGGATCAACCCCACTTTCCCGGGCACAGGTTGCGCACAAGTGAGATTCGGACTTGTGATTATTAACGATCTTCGTGACATGAACCGTCGCCGGTCGTTGTTTACACCGTTCACACCACATTTACCCCACTCCTTTAGGTTAAGT